>JBKJHR010000262.1:0-4330 GCA_046598695.1 Kapaibacterium sp. (SeqCode) | reverse complement strand
ATCGAGATCGCAACCTTGACGGAGCAAGTACGCGGTAAATCTGAGTTTAAGGTGTTCAACGATGTCCTTGAGAAAAAGCAAGGCACGATCGGTACAGTTGTTGTGCCAGGAGGTGCTTCATGGAGCCGTAAGCAGATCGATGAGCTGACGGAGGTGGCGAAGACCTACGGAGCCGGTGGACTTGTTTGGGTTAAGAAAACCGCTGAAGGGGTTGAGTCAAGCGCAAAGAAATTCTTATCACCTGAATTGCACAATGATATTGCCGATGCTTGTAATATGCAGGTTGGTGATTTGGCTCTTATTGCCTGCCATGAAAAATGGAGCAAGGCTTATACCATATTGGGTGCATTGCGCATAGAAATAGCTAAACGTCTTGACCTACTAAAGGGGAAGCAGTTTGAGTTCGCTCCGTTATGGGTCGTAAACTTCCCGATGTTCGAGTTTGATGAGTCATCAGGACAATACAATGCAATGCATCACCCCTTCACTTCGCCAGTTGTCGAGGATTGGGATAATCGTACTGATGATCTCTCTGCGATACGGGCGCGAGCGTATGACATTGTTGTCAATGGCTATGAACTCGGCTCGGGGTCAATACGAATCCATGACAGAAAACTTCAATCCGAAGTCTTTGATATGCTCGGTCTTTCTAAAGAAGAGCAAGAAAAGAAATTTGGTTTCATGCTCAATGCCTTCCGTTATGGCGCACCGCCGCATGGTGGGATGGCACTTGGCATTGACCGCATTGCAATGCTCTGTGCGGGTACAGACAATATCCGTGACGTGATCGCATTCCCCAAAACAACCTCAATGCAAGGTTTGATGGAGGAATGCCCCTCAGCGATTGATCCGCGACAGCTCAAGGAATTAAAGATAGCTATTTCTTAGTCCTACCTTTAGGCAAAAAAAAAGGGGTGCAATTGCATCCCTTTTTTATTACTTACCTATTTTTATTACTTCGCAATCGAGAGTTTCTGCATTGCCATTCCATCTGGTGTGATGAGCTGGATGAAGTATGTGCCATCAGTTGTTCCGGCAGGAAGCGAAAGAGAATAACTATTTTCTCCAATACTTCCGATCTCTTCTTTTGATGTGTAGATCGTCTCACCAAGCGTATTTACGAGCTTAATTGTATAAGCGACATTCTTTGTCAATGTGAAAGGTATCGCTATTTGTGAGCCAATAGTAACGGGATTCGGATGTGGCGCACCCAGCGAGAAAGGAGCGACAGTATTGTCGTTCACACCAAGCGGAGGTGCTTCAAATACTTCAATATCATCGACTCCTGCTTCAACAACATCTGTGGTCTTGTTGAACGCTGTGAAGCGTAGCTTTGTGGTTGCAGTACCCGTTACAGCAATATCTTTCAATCGGACAGTAAAAGGGACCCAGCCTTGTGTGCGTGTCGATGTGGATTGCAATGACTTTGAGAATGTCGGTCCTGTGGTTGCGATCTTTACGCTCCATATTGGAGATGATGATGCTTCCTGTAAGATATTGCGATAGAAATACCAATAACGGATGACAGGATCAGAGTAAGAACTCAAGTCGATCGTTGGGCTGGTAAGCGTCGTTCCGCCGAGAACAAGAGCATTTTCCGTTGGGCTACGAGTTGCGCTATTACCGGTAACGAAGCACTTTGTGCCTGTAGGCGTGTGGTCGCTATCTTGTTGAATAAAGTCACCTTCTTTCAAGTACGTACCAAATGGGGCAAGATTTTCCCATAGACCTTGCTTTGCTGTATCGACTGCGTCGGATGTTTCCCATCCGTTAGTGGATTCACAGTGATCAGTAAATTTCGGGGCAGGGAAGCCGATGAGAAATGTGAGCGCATCAGCAGCAGGCGGGAAGGCTACTCGCGTTACCTCAGAATAGGTTAATGTTGCACTACCGTAATATCGTGCAATTGCACCACTTCTCCCTTTGGGAATCGTACCGGAAAATGTATCTCCGCCTTTATCAGAAAGCACGACCTCAGAATATGTTTTGCCATTATCGTACGAATAATGCAGCTTGACCGAATTTCTGTTGATCGTACCGACAGGTCCCGAATAGGTTACTTTCACCGTAACAGGGTATTCATTCGTCGAAGCATCTTGATCGGGGATGATCTGTGGACTGATACGAAGATATTGTGGTACTCCGATATTGTGGATTTGATATGCCGCCAAGATCACACCTGCATTTGGTGTTCCATCTGCAAGGTTGTTGTTATCATCATCAGCTGGGAAGAACGATTCAAGCGACTCGGTAAAGACACTAAGTAGTTGCCCAGGTATAATGGCGCCTGTTCCATCAGGGGTCTGATAGCATGATTGATGAAAAAGCTGGTCGGTTTTATCAGAGCCAAGTTTTTTAGCAATATCCCAAATAGCACCGCCAGGCATTAAACCATTGATATGAATATCTAAATAATCGATGTCTTTCGGCCACTGCTTCGTATTGTCGAGGTTACGAAGGATCTTGTTCGGTCCAAAAAAACCTTTCCCAATGATATTATCATTGCGGAAAAGGCAACTTACCATATCGGCATAGCCTTCATTCAAATTTCCATCGGTCATATATTGTTTCCCTACCTTGAGGTAACGGGCATGATTTACGCGATGTCCAAACTCATGGAAAACCACATCAGCAATTTGCGACGTATTTGTACATCCACCACCAGCTCGGAAAAAATTCAGAGAAATTTCTTGAGGGCTATAAAACGCATTGCAGGTTTGATTGAGATTCACATTGATCGCTAATTTAGCGGACAATGTCGAAAGCGTTTTATCAACGAGAAGTACATGATTGCGTGCAAGTGTTGTATTGTAATACGCATCGCGCTCGGAAACATCACCGCTTGCATTATCCCAAATAACATCTGTTGACTCACCTGATGCAATAGTCTTCGTGAGCTTACCAAGTGCAACCTGATCGTTTGCTTTTACGAACTGATAGGCTCCGGTGAGTTTACCCGTGATCGTCAAAGGATAGTCTGCAAGAGGTGCTGACCAATTACCTGCTGTATCTGTGCTGATCTGGGTGCCATTGACGGTAATGAATGTACTTTGCAACGGCTTCTGTACTAAAGCATCAGTAGGGGTCGCTGGGTGTATCATTGCGTAGAGCTTACCAGAGACGCCTGCAAGCGGCTCATTGTTGCCGTTCGATGCTTTGCCCAATTCAACAGGAGCCTGGGATACAGACGTATTTGTGAGTGTATTGCATTGGTCTGAGTAATCCGTTAGATCAAGTCCCGGAGTTTCTTGCTGGCATTGGATTAGGTCGCGCTTTTCGATCAGTTCAGATGTCTCTGCATCGTAGGTGTAACGCCATAGGTGCATCGGTCCTTCAGAAGCTGTGAGCTCAAATGCCAAACGAATTGCAATCGAATTTGGAATCTGTACATATATAAGTGTTGGCTCTTGGGTGAGCTTTACATCCTCTTTGCCTTCAAGATCACGCAGCGCAGATTGTGTGACCAAAAGGGAAAGGGTATTCTTCTCGAAGGTGACGTTTTTCGGTTCAATGACTGGGAGCTTTGAGCGAATGGACACGATCTTGCCATTGAGTGCTCCGATGTTCATCTTAGCATGGACGTCCCTTACAGGAATCCCATTGTAGGACATCGTGAAATGGGAAATCCAAAGATTGCCAACATGTTCGGTGCTTGCATTAGTTAGCTCGGCATTCCATGGAAGCTCCAAAATAGAAGTAGCAATACTTTGCATTGCTTTTGTTGCTGCAGTGCGCACAGTCGCCTCGTCGCCAAGTGCTTGAGCTGGGACGATCGCTGTGGCAATATCAGTTTGCCCGATCATGAGGTTCGCCGATCCGTCAGCATTTGTTTGAACAAGAGTCAACGCGCTGCTCGTGAGGTTCTTTATAGCGGCAGATTGCTCTGCGAACGACTTACTCCTTATCGGAGCACTACGCTGAATAGATTGTTGCGCGAGGAGAGTGGAGCTTGCCATAAGCATGAAAACAAGAGCCCGAAAAAACGAAGAAATAAACATAGTTTCGTTTGAAATAGAAGATTAGAATGTCTGAACACCCGCTAACCTTTATATAACCCCAAATATAACGATTTGTTTCGAAAATACGTCGGAATAGGCTGAATTGTGGATGAGACTTTCTTCATCTTTTATGTTTGCATTTTGGCAAATAGTTGAACGAAGAATGCCGATTGAAATACCTACATGAAATACACCCTTAAAGAGAATTACTCGGATGAGGAAATAGCGATCTATCACGGTTTGAAATCTTTCAAAAATTCTCATTATTTTATCGCCGAAAGTGATAAGCTTGTTACGAGCTTGTTGGAATCCGAACTTGAGATCACCTCCCT
>JBKJHR010000257.1:0-15192 GCA_046598695.1 Kapaibacterium sp. (SeqCode) | reverse complement strand
TCAGATCCATTTCCGCGAATTACAAGGCTATCACGCATTATGATAGGCTTACGAAAAAAATAACTCCCTGAATCAAAGAGAATCACTCCGCCATTACCTTTGAGCGAGATGAGGGCTTTCGAGAATGCGCTGTCGCAAGGTGTTGTGTCATCAGCAATAGCACCGAAAGATGTTACAGAAACGACAAGTGGGTATGAAATAATAGTATCGCTTCCTGTCGCACTCCAATCAACAGAGCGAGAAGAGGGAAGAACTTGTGCTTTGATTACGGTTGAGGAAAATACAAAAAGTAAAAATGTGAATACGTATTTCATTCGTACCATTATTTTTTGATGTTACACTGCTTTGTCACCGCCTGGTCACCGGCTGATATGCGGTAGAAGTATGAACCGTTTGCAAGATGAAGAAATGGTTTTTCGTTCAAACCGAAGGAGAGAAGATGGTCACCTTCCCCGTAGAATGAATTATCTATCGTACTCAGCTTTTTCCCAAGCGCATCAAAGAGTTCTATTGTCACGATGTTCGCTTTGGAAAGATAAAAATGAACACGTGTTGAAGAAGTAACCGGATTTGGAAAATTTTGATCAACAGTGAGAAGTGGTGATGTCATCGTTGTCATAGCTACTGCAGCGGCACCAACATTGCTAAAGACTCCTCCGCCTTGTGTTGCAGCAATGACTTTCCCATCTCCTTCGCGTACATCCACACTTTCCACGATGAGTGATCCTATCGTTGTAGCACCTTCACGAACCCAGACGGTGTTCATACCATCAATCTTATTTGTTGAAAAAAGACCAGATGATGTTCCTGCATAATACATTGTGTTATTTGGTGTATGAAGTATGCGAACGGTACGGATAGAAGGACCTGCGCCACTTCCATCAGCATTCTGTTCAAGATTGCCACTAATGGGGTGCCAAGAATTCCCTCCATTGGTACTTTCAAAAATACTGAGTACGTTATAGTTGGAGAATACGGCAATGATGTGCTTTGCATCTTGACGGTCAGCTTCAATATGAGTGAGGAATCCGTTCTTTGGAAACAGGGGAGAGGTAAACTCCTTCGGCGTGGCATCAAGCTCGAATATTGTCGGGAGCTTATAGATCTTTCCTGATGAAGTGCCAATAAAAATTTCGGCATCATCTTGGTAGGGCATAGCCATCGTTGTGATGAAGCTCTCTTTTCCGACCACAGCACCAACATTCGTATATCGCTGCCAGCCAGTATTATCAACACCCGTTATCAATACATCCTGTAAGCCCTGAAGACGCCATAATTCATTTGTTGCAGGGAGTAGCATCGTATTGTGTGAATATGGGTCTATAGAAAATTTTGTAAAAAAACGGAATTGTGCACTCGGATCATCGGGGATCGCTTGGCCATAAAAACGCAAAGTATCATCAACATCATATCCGAGGAAGAAAGTACGACCCCCTTGTAAGGACGTGACGAAGAGTTCTTTTCCCAGTATGCTACCACTGGTCATTCCATCACCGCCTGTAGCTACTTCCCACTTGGCACCTGTTTTTGCATCACGTGTTGCATACGAGCTGTTATCCTGCAAACCACCAACGATGAATCCATCACCACTGGTACGTTCATCTAATTTTGCATCATAGAACTGTGATGTTGTGAGTCCATTTGGATACGATTGAAAAATTGGCGCGCTTACCGTATAATTATCGGTAGAAAATACTCCACCGTCACAACCGATAAAGAGCATATTCGCATTCGTCGGATCAAATGCCAGTGCGTGCATATCAGGGTGGAGGTCAATATCAGAAAGTGTATATGGATACCCACCAATTTTCAGGTAATCTCCTGTATCTCGTAATCCTTGGAAGGATACATAGAGGTTCGTACCGCCGAAGAATACAGCATTTGGATTATCTGGTTTTACGGCTAATACGATTGCATATCCTGCAAGGGTCCTAAATGCGTATTCATCATCCAATAACTTGTTGAGCGATGGAGTAATATCTTCCCATTTGGAGCCATCTTTTTTTATCTCATATCGCAAGAGTGCATGTTTTGACTCAAAACTTTCATCAACATTTACCCAAAACTCTGGAGCTTCAACAAACGAATAGAGTATGCTATCATTCGATGGAGCCACAGCGATCTTAATACGACGAAAAAGTACAGGGAGAGTTTGATCGTCTATTTTCTTCCACGAAATACCATCCGTTGAAGACCATATCCCTTGCTTCGGAGATTGCGTACCATCGAATGTACTGCTGAGCGCGGCATAGAGTGTGCCACTAGTGCCGATGACAATGTCAGAATTAAAGCATTGTAGTGTGTCGCTGCCCAAAACCAGTTTCCATGAAATACCACCATCGCTTGAACGCATGATGCCTCCGAAGCATGAAGCATACATTACATTTTGCGATATGTTGCGATGATCGAGCACGATATTCCATACACCTTGAAAATTACTTGGGGCAATGAAGCCATTGCGTGATTGCGTTGAGGGTATGGGACTCCAGGTTGCGCCATTATCGTTCGAGCTGTAAATGCCATTACCACTTGAGTGCGTCCTAATGTTTGATGTATGTGGGCGATCTGTTGTGCTCAAAAGTTCGCTTGTTCCGTAATACCAAGTCGCTGTTTTCCCCTGTCGTTTATCTTGCACGATAGAGCTTATCGATTGCACTTCATTCGGCAACGTTACTTTTACCCATGACATACCTCGGTCGATCGTGCGCCAGACACCACCTGAAGCTGAACCTGCCAACATATTCCGCGTATCAGCAACATCAATTGCTAATGCTTGAATGCGCCCTGATTGATTGTATGGTCCGACATTCTGCCATGTTTGTGCAAGAGGAGTATTGTTGTTCGGATTTCCTTTGTAAGAAGCAAATGGATCACGGGAAGGGAGGTTCGATATAAAATCATGTTCTCGTTGCTTGATATTTTCGGGTAGATCATTTGTCTTGGGATCACGGGAGCGAGTAAACTCATATTCGCGCCGCTCGGCATCGCCTGCTTCGAGCATCTCAAGGGGTATGTGTTGTGCGAAAGAGGGGGTCACCCCTCCAAGTATCAAAGCGAGAATACAGAATGGGATGTGTGAATGTCTCATATGAGCAAAGAAAATATTAACCCAGTTTCTACCAAATTACAACATATTCCCGCGAAATGTATTCGCTGGAAAAAAGCAATAATAGGTGGGGTTGTTCATTCGTCAATAAATGTAGCGTATTTTTGCATAGGTGAATAACGATCTTGCATACTCTTATGTATCTTAACTGGTTCAATCGAAAGGGATACCTACTCTATCCGGCAACGCTTTGGGCATGGCTTATGGTCGTGGGTGTGGCTGGGTATCTCGTCTATACTTTTATCGAAATTGACAGCCACTCACACTCGGTGAGCGATACGTTCATTAACTGGTTTTTCAATGTTTTGGTAATTAGCGTTGCGCTCTATTTCTTTGCGCTCATGACAACCGAGAAGAAACCGAGCCCATAGTTATTCAGTATTCGCTGAGCGAGACCTTGCTTTTGCTTATTTTTGTAGTGAATACTTTTACGACAATTCTTATCACATGAAATATATCGTATCCAAATCCCTTGTTTTGCTCACGGTGCTTGCACTTGGCTTTAGCTCCTGCGGCAAGAAGTCTGATGCACCAAGCACATCTGATAGTATGAAAGCGGTCAATGGCATCATCCCACCACCTCAGCCAGCTCCAGGTCAGCCCGTTGCCCCGATTGCCGCACCCAATCCGCATGGGGGCAGCTTCTCGGCAACATACGATGGTAAGAAACTCGAAGCTTCTCCTGAAAATAGCTGGGCAGGTTCATTAGCGGACGGAATGCCCGGTCAGACCAAACCGACGAAAGCGGTAACAGTTGGCTTTCTTCTCTTGGATGGAGGGGATAATGTGATTATTAGTATTGACTTCATGGACGGGAAAGTAGGCGAAACGACAAATACGAATATTATCTACAATTCAATGAGGGGTGGGTATCAGGCAACACCGGGTAAGCAACATGCGAAAGTGACCAAAGTCGAGGCGGTAGATGCAGCACACATCCTTTATTCAGCGGAGTTTGAGTTCGAGATTAGCAAGATGGATCCGAACGACAATGCAAAGCATATTGTCAAAGGCACGATGGAAAACATCTTTGTGAAGAAGTAATTTCAGAGAGTAATACGAAAACCCCACATGGCATTCGGAATAGGAAAGAACAAGAAAAACATCGTCATTAAGATCGGCAGTGTTACGCTCGAACTGCATGAAGGCAATATCGCCAATCTTGATGTGGACGCAATTGTTAATGCGGCGAATGAACATCTGATCCTTGGCTCAGGCGTTGCTGCGGCTATTCAGCAAAAAGGCGGCGATGCGATCCAAGAAGAATGCTATGAGATCGGTCACTGCGAAGTTGGCTCTGCGGTAATGACCGGTGCAGGGCAACTCAAAGCACGGCACGTTATCCATGCTGTTGGTCCGCTTTTTGGCGAAGGTGATGAACGCAACAAACTTCGCTCAGCAATACATTCGGCGATCATGCTTGCTGAAGAAAACAAACTAACCTCTATTGCTTTGCCTGCTATCGGCACGGGAAATTTTCACTTCCCGATCGATGCTTGCGCCGCGATCACACTATCGGAGATCATCTCTCTTGCCAAATCCGATACGCTTAAGAACCTGACGCATATTATTATATGCCTCTATACCAACAACGATTTTGAGGTGTTCGAGAAGTTAGTTGTTGGGATGTGAGAAAAAACTACTCCCTCACCATCACTCTACCTTCGCTCGAATGTGCATTCGATACTCGTATGAAATATTCTCCTGATGGCAGGTGTGCATTCTTGATGTCGATCTGATTTTCTGCTGTTGTTGCTTGATAGAGCGTTCTTCCGATAACATCGGTAATAGTTATCGTACTAAGTTCTCCGTTGGTATTTTCCCATATCAAATGTAAGACATCTTTGAAGGGATTTGGATATGCTGTTAGTTGATGCTCTTCGTATGAAATAGGTTTGACACCTGTCGTATTGAACCACTCTTGCTTTGCCGACTCGATCGATTGCAGAAGGGAAGCCTCATTTATACCAAGTGCCATTACATACGTTAATTGGACTGAATCACTCGATAGCATTGGTACATTACGCAAGCCATAGACCTCACTCACATCGCCAGGACCTGCCGTATGCCTATCTTGCGTCAGCGTGATCCACTTCTCAGAGAGGTCGTACCCACCATAGGTTGAAACACTTCCATTCGAGCCGTTATTTTCGATCGCATAGTATTGCAGACTTGAAGATTTTGGAAGAGCGGAGATGAGACGTATGCCGACAAAGGGATATCCTTCATCATTGCGTTTCATAATTGCCGTCTGTCCGTCGGAGGCAAGGTATGCAGAGTTATTTGCACCGGATAGACCTATATCCCAATCCATAAATAATGCGACTGATGTTGCATCTGTCGGTTGAATACCGCTTATCGTTGCTCGTTTCTTCAATATATAATCAACAACAACAGCATCGGCTGATGCGCCTTTGATGAACGAGTAGGAACGTTGGGTTGCCGTAATGCCGACATCGTGGTAGTTCGTTGTTGTTGAATCGATCACGTTTTTTGCATTCGAATCATCAAAGATCGTTGTTAATTCTTGCGCGGCGTTTGGATGATCGGGCGTTACATATTTAATAGGCTTAATGATCGCAAAATCTTGTGTGGAAAAATTACCTTCACTTGGTGCAGCCCCAACGAGACGTTCCTCATTTATACCCATCATCAACCCAGCCTGCCACAAGACACTCTTTCCTTTTGCGGAGATCGTTTCAGGTGCTTTTGTCCATTGGAAGCCATTACCTTGAGAGTTATTCGGTGGGTCGTTGTAACCGATGTCACCTTTTGAATCGAAGGTCACGGTAAGATTATTTGTATTCAGATCCTGATATGCCGGGTTAATAACGAATGAAAAATAATCAACATCGGGTCCATATCCAACTTTGCCGTCAGTGAATGTGAGCTTCACAAGTACGACAGTATTTGGTGGGACTATTTCTGCGACGTTTGCCGTAAAATGTGCATCAAGGTTTTGGATCAGATCAAGTGTATTTGCCGCGCCGAAATCAAGCGAGGAAGTATTGAATGATACATATTCATTTGCTGAAAGTATTTCAACTTTTGCACGAAGGTCTTTGACAGATCCAAGATAGTTACGAACGTTCACAACCAGATCGCCAGACTCCCCAGAAATAAGAACATTATCGTTACCGTCGTGAATATCTACCCCTTCGATACGCGCTGAATAGAAGATCGAATCCGAAACAGCGCGGAGGATATTGACTCTGCCATGTCCTGTCAAGTCTTTTCGTGTTGCATCAATATCAACGAAGTCTCCTGTTGTACGTAGGCGTTCCATTGCTTGAGCAGGTTCGTAATACCGGAATTTCTTTCTCACGAGTGCTAATGCACCAGCCGCATTTGGCGATGACATTGACGTGCCTGTTTGTTGGGAATATGTTGCAACAGGAATCGTACTCAGCACTGCCGTCCCCGGTGCGGTGACATCAACGTGTGTACCATAATTAGTAAATGATGCGACGCTACCGTTCGGATCATTTGCACCAACAGATAAGACGTTCTTATAAGAAGCGGGATAAAAATCTTCGTAATGTCCGTTGTTGCCGCTTGCGGCAACGATAGCACAATTTTTCGCCGTTGCATAGTTAATGATGTCTTGCTCGGCATTCGAGCGCGTTGTGCCGCCCCATGAATTATTTGCAACAATTGCGCCATGATCTGCGGCATAGACCATGCCGTCATAACCATAATCAATAGAGCCACCACCATCATCGCTTGCTTTGATAGGGATAAGTTTGGCTCCGAAGGCAATGCCGCAGACTCCAGTTTTATTATTGCCACTTGCCGCTAAGATACCTGCGGTATGTGTGCCGTGATTTGCTGTCCGAGGTCCCGGATTGTTATCAGGCGAGTTACCATCGAATCCGCCAAAATCCCAACCATGCCAATCATCCACAAAACCGTCACCGTCATCATCAATTCCGTTAGCGCGTTTATCGTTACCGTCTATATCAAAGCCCATCTCTTCGTAGTTCACCCAGATCGCATTGCGAAGATCGGGATGCGTCCAATCAGTGCCATTATCAATATCTGCAACAATAATAGATGAATCAGCGCGGACGGTTTCCCATGCCTCCGGTGCGCGCATGAGCATTGGGGCATATTGCTGAGAGAAGAGCGAGTCATTCGGAATGAAAAGCAGTTTACGGCTATAACGCGGCTCAGCTTCTTCGACGATAGCGGATTTTCTGATCGTTGCGATAAGAACTTCCGGCGACATATTTCCTGTATAGTGTAATTCAAACCAACGTGAGACTCTCCCCTCGGCTTGACGCAGTGCTGCGATCTGCGGTGTCTCAAATATCTTTTGTCCGCCCAATACTTTATACCATAAGATGGGATTCAAATGCTGGCGTAAATTCTGATTCGCTATGCTATGTTGTGGGATGTATGGGCGAAGCATCGTCACCTGTATCTCATTTGGAAGGACAAAAAGCTCTCTGATCTTTGCCTCATCAACGATGGCAAGTTTCTGTGGGTCTTTGAAGTCTGGTGTTTCAGTGAGTGGACGAAACATCTGCTCGATCTCATCAGCGTTTTCGGCACGAATAAGCACGAGGACTTTGCCGGGAATAGCCTCAGAAATTTGTGCGAAACTATGACTCGCCACAAGTGCGAAGAGGAGTACGAAAAATTTCTTCATAATTGCTGTTGCAGCAGGACTCTAACCAATGTATATCGCCGCTCTTTTAACAACACAGAATAATGGGAAAAGTATCACTGAGAACTACCCTTTCTTCTCTTCCAATACCAATACGATCTCGCCCTTAACATCGCCTGGGAATTGGGTTTCTATTGAAGTGAGGACTTCTTGCAATGTGCCGCGATAGACTGTTTCGTGGAGCTTGGTGATCTCGCGCGCTAAGGCACATCTACGCTCTGCGCCGCAATGTTCGATGAGTTCTTTCAAGAGCTTTTTGATGCGGTGCGGTGATTCGTAGATGACGACCGTGCGATCTTCTTCTGCTACTCCTCGCAAACGTGTCTGCCTTCCTTTTTTCTGCGGCAAGAAGCCCTCGAATGCGAAGCGCGTCGTATCAAGTCCCGAAGCCGAAAGCGCGGCAATGGCGGCGCAAGCACCGGGTATCGGCACAACTTCAACCCCCATCGAGATCGCCTCGCGCACAATAGCCCACGCAGGGTCGGAAATGCCGGGTGTGCCAGCATCGGTAACGATAGCCACGTCTGCACCTGTGCGCAGATCTTCGCCCAGCTCAGCGGCGCGTTGCTTCTCATTCTGCGCATGATAGCTTATGAGACGTCGAGGCTTAATACCATGCCGCTCAAAAAGAATGCGGGCATGGCGCGTATCTTCGCAGGCAACAATATCGGCTTCATTCAAGATACGAATCGCCCGAAGTGACATGTCTTCGAGATTACCGATGGGGGTTGAAACGAGGTAGAGCATGAATAATGTGTAAGTGTAAGTAATGTCATTGCGAGGAGTTAGCGAAGCGTGCGACGTGGCAATCCAAATGCATTCAGATAAACCAAAAAACTTTTGGATTGCCACGTCGCTTCGCTCCTCGCAATGACGGCTGCTTTGCTATACGTAACCATAACGACTTTCGGACTGTTAGAACAGACCAATGCTTTACAAAGGATTCACGATTTTACTGTTCGCTGCTTTGCTTGCGGGTTGTGCAAGTCACCGCACTGCGTCCATTGGCTGGGATGCCAATCAGGTGCGCATACAGATGACTCCGCCTGGCGGTTCGTCGCTCTTTACCAAACCTGCACTTACCTGTCTTTCTTGCAACGAAGCAACGCCCACTGTTGCGACAACTTTCGATGATAACGGCGTGTTGAAATTTACACTTGGCGAAGCGAATGAGAATATCACGCATCGCTTTCGGCTTGATGCCTCGGGCATTGATACGTCGCTTATCCTGAAGACTCCGCCGCCTGATGTGGCAATGAAGCGCTACGGATTATCGCAACCGCTTATCGGCAGAGTGCTTGTGACGGAATTCGCAATGATCTATCGTGATACGACAATGTCGCAGACGGTCGGCAAACTCGAACGTCAAGATGAGGCAAACATTTTTTCTGAGAATGAAACGTTCTTTTTTATTCATCATCCGCGCTACAAAGAACCAGTGGTGATATTAAAGAACAGCGCGATCAGGATGTATTGATTGAAAAACAAATCCCTATGAACAGACGTGATTTTATCAAACTTTCTGCTGCCGCTCCGGTAATACCAGCGATGGTGGCGAATTCGATCGCTGCTGATAAGCCCACTGTAAAAGCAATTCCGTTCGCGAATACGGAATCGTATTGGGATAAGGTGCGCGCGCAATTCCCGATCACGAAGAATTTACTTTTCTTCAATAACGGTACGATGGGGCCTTCTCCTCAAGCTGTTACTGATGCTGTCAATAAGCAGATCGCACACGTTGATTCGACTGCGGATTATGGCTACGACCACGATGCGCTCTTGAATGCTATCGGTAGAGTGATCGGTTCGGAGAAAGATGATATTGCTCTTACACATAATGTAAGTGAAGGCATTTCCATTGTTGCGAGCGGACTTCGGATGTCTGTCGGTGATGAAGTGATCTTGACGAATCAAGAGCACGCAGGTGGAGCAATACCGTGGCTTGTGCGTGCGCAGCGTCATGGTATTGTCGTGAAATTTGTCGAGCTTGATCCGAGTGATGATGTGATTCTCGAACGCTTCGAGAAAGCAATGACCAAGCGCACGAAGATCATTGCCATTCCGCATTTGACCTGCACAACAGCACATTTGCTCCCAGTAAAAAGGCTTACACAGCTTGCGCATTCAAAAGGAATTTTCTGCTTCGTTGATGGTGCACATCCTCCGGGAATGTTGCAAGTGAACGTCAAAGATATTGGCTGTGATGCGTATGCAAGCTGCGGACATAAGTGGTTGCTTGGTCCCAAAGGCACAGGTTTTCTTTATATCACAAAAGATTTTCGCGAACAAGTCATGCCATCATGGGCTGGTGCAGAAGTAGATACGCATTGGGATTACAAAGGCAACATTGACCTGATGCCATCGGCAGGACGTTATGATTTTGCAACGCAAAGTTCATCTTTATATATGGGCTTGCGCTCGGCGATCGAATGGCAAGAGCAGATCGGATTTGCGAACATCGAATCGCGTATCAAAGGATTAACGTTGGAATTACGGGGTGGGCTCCTTGCACTCTCTCCAGGCAAATTTACGATGTTAACACCTCCGACATCATTATCGGGAGTTACTACCATTAAACTCAATAATAGCACTCGCTATAAAGATTTCGCTCACGAACTCGAAAAGAACTATAAGATCCGTACCCGCATCGTGCCGGAAGGCGACTTAGAGGCGAACCGCTTTAGTGTTCATGTCTATACATCAATGAAAGATATCGAGACCTTCATCAAAGGCATGGGTGAAGTATTGAGAAGTGTCTGAACGGAGATTTTGGGAGATTCTTAGGATTAAGAGGATACGAAGCTTGGGTTTCTAACCCGAACAAAAAAAGCATTGATATGCTGAATTCCTAAGCGGATCAAAACACTTCCCATCTCTACGTACAACAATTTCTATCACAAGGAGTTGATTGTTTAAGTATTTACTTCCTCGTTCACAGCACACTATCCTTGAAGCAAATGGGGTGAGTGTGACGAAGTCCGTGACGATCGTGAGATAGAACTGAAAATGAAAAACTACTTCTGGACTCTGAGCATCACCACGATCGCTAGCATCAAGAAGAGGACGTTTGCCATCCATGCAGTAATGATGGGGTTGATCTGACCCGTGTAACCAAAGGTGAAGGAGACTTTCGTGAAGGCGAGATAGAAGAATGCTATGCCTGTGGCAACGGCGAATTGGATCGCAAGTCCGCCACGTTTTTTCTGTGATGCAAACGGCACACCAAAGAGCACAACGATGAACGATGTGAATGCCATCGCATACTTCGACTGATAATCCACTTCATCACGCGACGTATCTTTTCCATTGAGCTGTGCAAGCTCGATGCGACGTTTGAAATCAGTATTGGTGATCTCGCTCGTCTCATTCGTTTGCATTTTCTGATCTACCAGATCACGCGGTGTGAAGGAGAGTTTGATAATGCTTTCTTTTTCGGTGAGCGTGCGCATCACTTCTTGTGTCGAATCTTTGCCGAAGATGCGCTCAACGCCGTCAACGAGTTTCCAACTTTTCTTGAGGCTATCCCACAACATTTGCCGAGCATCAATACGGCGATAGAGGTGCGTTTTATTTGAAGGGTCGAAGTAATATAATCCAACGCGCTCTGCCTTGCCTTGCGCAAGCGCAAAATCTTGCACAACGAGTATCTCCCCGGGCGCATTTTGCAAGTGCATATTAAAATCCGTGCCCGATAGCGGTGGCTCCATCCCGAAATCACGTCTGATCGAAAGCAACTTCGCATTCGCACGTGGCATGATCCATCCATTGAAATAGACAGCACCAGCGCTCATCAAGAATGCGATCACGACGAAGGGGAGCATGTACCGATAGAGTGACATCCCCGCAGAGCGCGTCGCCACGATCTCCGAATTTTGCGACATCTTCCCAGCCGTAAAGAGGCAGCCGAGCAATAGCGCGATCGGCAACACGAGAGAGATCATCTGCGGCGTGAAGTTGATGTAGTATTCGAGGACGACCATCGCCGGAACCTTGCGATCCAGAAATTTATCGAGCTTCTCCATCAGATCGATCGCCACAAAGATCAAGATAAACGCAACCAACCCCACTGCAATGGAAAGCAGAAATTGCCGGATCACATATCTATCAAGTATCTTCATATCGTATAGCAAATACGAACGAAGAAAAGGAAAGATTCGTCCGCGAGGCAAGGGATAAACACCCGCTCACGATTGTTTACTACAACAATGAGCCCCATCCGCATCGAAACAGATTTTGACAACACCGCCGCGCACCACATGGAGCGCGATGCGGAGCTTGCGCTTGCGGCACGGGATGATGAAGCATTCACGCCGATACTCCGCCTCTATTCATGGAAGCCATACGCGATTTCGCTCGGCTATCAGCAATCTGATGATGATATTGATATGACAGCCTGTGAACGCGAAGGCGTTGATATTATTCGCCGACCCACAGGCGGAAGGGGCGTGTATCACTCCGATGAACTGACCTATGCTGTTATCCTTCGCGCCGAACCATCAGAAGGTATTTACGCTGTGCATAACCGCATCGCCATGCTATTGCTCGAAGGTTTGCAGCCGCTCTGCGATGGAAAACTTGCACTGACCTCAAGCCGCGACACTGCCAATATCCGCGATGTATATAAAGAGGGACTTGCAACGAACATCGCATGCTTTGCAAGCACATCGCGCCATGAGATCACATGGAACGGCAAGAAGGTTGTCGGTTCGGCGCAACGAAGATTCGGCAATGCCGTGCTTCAGCACGGAAGCATTTTGCTCGGCGATGAACACCTGCGCTTGCCGGAATTACTGAAGCTCAGCGATGACAACAAGCAAAAGATGAAAGCATTATTACAACGCGAAACGGCAACGATCTCCGATGTATGTGGAAGAATAGTTGGGGTTGCAGAAGCGGCGGAAAGTGTGCTCTCTGTTATGGAATTCTCCCGTGAAAAGGCTGGTTCATAGTAGTATGGAAACATTGAGCATAAAAAAACGCGCACATGATCTCGTTGATGCATTGCCGGAGAATGCTTCTTGGAAAGATCTCTTATATGAGATATATGTCCTTCAAGAAATCCAAGCTGGATTGGAAGATAGTTACGCCGGCAAAATAGAATCGGTTGAGTCTATTCGCGCAGAGTTTGGATTAGTATCGTGAAAGTATTCTGGACAGAACGCTCACGCAGTCACCTACGCGAGATCTATCATTATATCGCAAAAGATTCAGTACAAGCTGCTACAAAAACAGTTGATCGGCTGACCTCACGTTCAATTCAGATAGGAGCATTCCCAAGATCAGGAAGAATGGTACCTCAATTTCGCGATGATGCTATCCGCGAAGTGATTGAGCGACCCTATCGTATTATCTACCGAATAACGGAGATTCAAATAGATGTCCTTGCTGTCGTACACTCTGCGCGAAACTCTGTCATGGGCGAGTAAGAAGTATATTCGAAGTCCTCAAAAAAAGGTCGGACTAAAAGTCCGACCCACTGATTCAATACAATTCTCGGAAGCCTGCTTACGCTAACTTTGCCTCTAAACTGATCTCGATATTGCTGAGCAAACGGGAAATCGGGCAGCCGGCTTTCGCACCTGCGGCATGCTCTTGGAATGTCGCATCATCCATACCTGGGACTTTTGCACTCATTACCAAGTGGCTTTTCGTGATCGTCATACCAGCATCCGTCTTTTCCATTGTGACGTTTGCTGTTGCGGTGACTTCTTCAACCGTGATACCTGCATTCTCCAAGCGCACGGCAAATGCCATTGCGAAGCAGCCTGCATGAGCCGCAGCGATGAGTTCTTCAGGGTTCGTACCCTTTTCCTCGCCGAAACGCTGTGTAAAATTATACGGGATGTTGCTGAGAACGCCCGAACCTGTGGAGATCTTGCCGCCGCCGGTCTTTCCTGCGCCTACCCATACTGATGTTGCTGAACGTACCATAATGATATTCCTTATATTGAGAAATTAATAAAAAAATGTAGTTGATCGGCGCTGTAAACAACGCCAGACGAAGTATGGGTTCTCCGTTCGTATTGCTGGGATTAAACATAAAAGAACGCCAGTGTCCGAGTGAGGTTTAGCTCTCACTCGGACACTCTGACGTTCGTGTCTTTCATCGTGACCACCATCTTTGCTGCCTTAATTAACCGGGAGGACGTATGTGTAGTCTGCATATAGATAAACGTCCGAGGCGGACGGCGTGTGACAAAAACGGGGGATTGTGAGTCTCCGAGTGGAATGTGAATGAGGGATAGATATCGTATCACATTTTCGTTGCGAAACATGATCTTTGTATTATCCCACACTCTAACATGGTATATTTGCGGACTGAGGTTCACTTCAATATATCATAGAACACGACAATGGACACCGAAAAAGCAGAACTGATCAAATGGCTTATTATCATAGGCATCCACGTTCTCTGCCTAATCCTCTATAAATTTATCTTGCGTGTATTCTTGGGCGTGGTGATCGTGCCGGAGGATAAGATCGGTCTGGTTACGAAAAAATTTGTACTACTAGGCGGCTCAAAGCAATTGCCCGAAGGTCGCATCATCGCCACAAATGGCGAAGCGGGCTACCAATCACAAACCTTAACACCCGGACTGTATTTCGGCAAATGGATATGGCAGTATGATGTGCGCTTTCAACCATTCGTTGTTATCCCGACGGGAAAACTCGGACTCGTTCTTGCACGCGATGGCGCAGAGCTTGAAACAGGAAGAGTTGGGTAAGAAGATCGGACAGTAGGCTAATTCATCGAAATATGAAAAAAATCATCTTCATCTCGGCGATCGTATTCATGGCGTTCCGATTTTTGGGACTCGGTGATACTCTGCGCGAGCTAAATATCAGCGAGAAGAATGCTACCGAATTGATCTCGCGATCAATTTGCTCAGGCTACCCGATCATCCCGAATGCAGCACACAAAATTGTTGATGCGCTGCGACCTGGAATCGTGAGCGATATGATCGCCCTTGCCAAACGGTACACCAAAACGGATGAATTCAAAGAGCGCTATGCCGCGCTCCGTGAAGAACAGAAGCCAAAACAGCCGGAGTTCATGAAGTTCGCTGCTGAATCTCGGAAGTCGACGATCATTGATATGAAAAAGCAGATCGAAGAGTATAAAAAGTCCATTGTTGTTGATATGCCCAAGGATCAACGCGAGATGATTCAGCAAATGATCTCCGGCACAGAAGAAACGATCAAGCACATGGAAGCAACTCCACCTGATGAAGATGGGAGAATGGATACTATGGCGATGCAAGTTAATGAGCAAATGAAAAAGGAGTATGATATTCAGAGATCTGTATGGGAACAGCGTTATCCTCCTAATTATATTTATTTTTTGCGAACACGATTGCAAGAATATCTTGATCTTGTGGCACAGGTTGATTTCAATGCTGAACTGAAAACGGAAAAG
>JBKJHR010000199.1:0-7008 GCA_046598695.1 Kapaibacterium sp. (SeqCode) | reverse complement strand
AAGGTGCAGAACCGCAAGCGATCTTACGTGAGCTTATAAATGCCACAACCGTTATTCATTGGGAGATGATCGAACCACCCTTGAAAGAGATATTCCTTGAAGCTGTCGAAAAACATTCTAAAAAATCATGAAATCACAAAATAAAATGCTGATCGTGCTTCGACACGAATTTGGGTTGAAGCTTCGCTCGAAGGGGTTTATTATCCTGACATTTCTTACACCTCTTATTCTTTCGCTGACAGTTGTGATTCCAGTTATCGTCGGTAATTTGAACAAAGGCGAAAAGACCAAGATCGTTATCGTTGACGAATCCGGTAAAATCGCATCGCACTTTGCTTCGAGCAAGTCACGAGATACGAGTAATCACCCGATCTACGAGATCGTCAACTCCCCTGCTTCTCCGTCTCACATCACCGATTCGCTCAAAGCGTTGATTGGAAAGAAGGAGATCGAAGGTTATCTACGTATTCCGGGAGACATTGTCGAGAATACATCTGCAAAGGCAACCCTTGGGGTACGCAATGCGAGTAATTTTTCTGAGCTTGGTGAGATAAGTGATGAGTTCAAGAAGATCGTATCGAATGAGCGACTCCGCAATCGCGGCATTGATCCTGCAACGCTTGATTCCCTCACAAGTGATGCTTCGATCGACGTGTTGAGGGTTACAAATAATGCAGAGACGAAAGACAATGGTGTTGGTTTTGCGGCGGGCTATTTCACTGGGTTTCTATTGTATATGACGTTGTTGATTCATGGCTCCCTTATCATGCAAAGCGTGATCGAAGAGAAAAGCTCGCGTGTTGTTGAGTTACTTATTTCGAGCATCACACCAAAAGAACTGCTCCTAGGAAAAATTCTTGGCGTCTGTCTTGCTGGTATGTTGCAAATAGCCGTCTGGGCATTGATGATTGCCGTTCTCTCATTCTTCGCGCTCCCAATGCTCTTGACATCATTTGGACCCGCGCTTTCGACGATCATTACTCCTTTATCGCTTATCTATCTCGTGCTCTATTTCATTGGAGGGTTCTTGATCTATGCGACACTCTATGCAACGATTGGAGCAACCGTAGAGCAAGCAAGCGATGCTCAAAGTATGACAACCCCGATCACAATGCTCATCATTATTCCAATTTTGGTAATATCGAGCGTTATCCAATCTCCTTCAACGCTCACAAGTACGATACTCTCGCTAATCCCCTTCTTCTCACCGATATTGATGATGGGACGTATTTATAGTGAGACTCCACCATTTTGGCAGATCGCATTGTCATTCGTTTTGATGGGACTTACCTTCTATGGTATCATGTCAGGTGCAGCAAAGATCTATCGTACAGGAATACTGATGTACGGTAAGAAATTTACCTTTAAGGAAGTATTCAAGTGGCTCAAATACTCATGAGGCAGCACCAGCCCATTCAACATCTTTCACTCCGACTTCGTAGTTAGCGACGCGGGCTAAGACAAAGAACAGGTCGGAAACGCGGTTGATATAGGGGATATCAAACTCCCCCACATCCTCTAATTTGGAGAGCGTAACCAAAATGCGCTCCGCACGACGGGAAACCGTTCGTGCTAAATGGAAATAGGAAGAAAGCTCTGAACCACCGGGCAGAATGAATTTTTCAAGGGGCGGCAATGGCAACTCAAATTCATCAATATTTTTCTCGATGAATGTGACATGTGTCATCGCAATACGAGGGATGTTATAGGTCGTCTTGGAAACTGTCGGAGTTGCAAGATCTGAACCTAAGACAAAAAGCTGTTCTTGCATTGTCTGCAAAAGCGACTTCATTTGCGCAGTTTGAGCATGAACAGCGCACATTCCCAATACGGCATTTAATTCATCAACAGTACCATACGCTTCTATTCGGGGAGAATCCTTCGGCACACGACCTGCGCCAAAAAGTCCGGTAGTACCGTCATCACCCGTTTTGGTATAAATTTTCATTCTACTCTTATTGTACGATAAATATAGGAATATTGAGTGCATGTCTTACGGGCGAAACCGTTGCACCAAAGAACAGGTCTTTGAGTCCACGATGTCTATGCGCCCCTAAAACGAGCAAGTCGAGCTTTTCTTCTGTGGCAATGCGCACTAACTCACGCGATATAGCACCATACCCAAGTTTTGATTCGATCACTTTATGGGAGTCGCTCTCAGCTTGATATTTCGTAATAAGTTCGGATAAGTACTCTTCCCCTTTTCGTGCAGAAGTATCTCGTGAGGTATCACGATTAAAAAATCCAGATGCTGAAGAAGCAATGTGGATAAGAATGATATGCGCTCCTTCGCCAGAAAGCTTTATTGCCTGACGAATGAGCTTGTCATCGTAAGCCCCTGCCTCAATAGCTACACCAACGCGCATAAAGTTTGTCGCTTCCTTTATATCTGTTGCTGGCGAATATTCTTTTGACTCTTCCATTGACTCTTCAAATCTCTTTACAGGCGACTTAAAGAGAATATAGATCAACAATACAAAGATACCTGCCAAGAAGGGCAAGGCGATTATTCCGATCGTGTGGGATGTCCCGTTGGATGCAAGTGCATCAAGTTCTTTATCTAAGAGCAGTTTAATGTTCAAGGTTAGAACAATTGCGGCAGTGATCCATGCGAGAACCTGCACCCAAAGTTTATTGGCAAATTCGCCCATAATCGCCTTATTGCTCGTAAACCGAATAAGCGGGATAACGGCAAATGAAAGCTGCATACTGAGGATGACCTGACTAAAGATCAGCAGGTCGATCGTCGAGGATTCCCCCATTGTAAGAAGCACCACAGCAGCAGGAATAACCGCCAATGATCGGGTAATAAAGCGACGCATCGCAGGATTGATCTTCAGATGAAGGAATCCCTCCATGACGATCTGCCCTGCAAGTGTCCCTGTTACTGTTGAAGATTGACCACTTGCTAAGAGTGCAACCGCAAAAAGAATACTTGCCGCCGCTGTCCCAAGCAAAGGAGCAAGGAGTTCATGGGCTTGGACTATATCTGTGACTACCTTACCGCTTGTATAAAAGACAGACCCTGCAAGAATCAGAATGGCTGCATTAATAAAGAACGCCCCATTAAGGGCAATTGCCGAGTCTATGAAGTTAAACTTACACGCCAATCGCTTTCCGAGACTTGTCTGTTCAAAATTCCGGGTCTGAACCAGAGCGGAATGGAGATAGAGGTTATGCGGCATAACGGTCGCACCAATAATGCCGATAGCAATATAGAGGCTTTTGTCATTCAGCTGAGGAATGAGCCCGTGTGCAACATCAACAAGATCAGGTTTTGCCAAGAACATCTCCACCAAGAAGCATCCACCGATCAAGACAACAAGACCAATTATCACCGTCTCCAATTTTCGCATACCAAGACGCTGGAGTGCTAAAAGCACGAAGACATCTAATGACGTAATAAGAACTCCCCAAAAGAGCGGAATTTTAAAGAGAAGAAATAACCCCAATGCCGTACCAAGAACCTCGGCAAGGTCACAGGCAATAATGGCAATCTCGCAGAGAATCCATAACGACAAGGTTACTGATTTTGGGTAATAATCACGGCAGGCTTGAGCAAGGTCACGCCCTGAGACAATGCCAAGCCTTGCCGAAAGACTCTGGAGCAAGAGTGCCATCAAGTTTGACATTACAAGTACCCATAAGAGCGAGTACCCGAACGTAGCCCCGCCTTCAAGATCGGTTGCCCAATTGCCGGGATCCATATAGCCGACACTTACCAAATAAGCAGGTCCGCCAAACGCCGCAAGTCTTCGCCAAAAACTCACGTTTTGTGCAGCATTCGGTACGCTGACAGACTGATGCACCTCTGATAATGATCGATGTGATTTACTCATTGTATTTCCTGTTCAACACCGTAATTGTATAAAAATACATGTAACTATGTTTAGAAATCAGTTTCAATAAATGCCACATCTTTCTATTTTATAGAAAGATAGAGTGTGTAGCTAAAATTCACTGGTTTATACCTCCTCTTAAGCTGTCTTTCACGTTTTTGACGTTCTTGCGTCAGAAACATTACACTAATTGTAGGCTGTTGATTGATATTCAATAATGCAAAAGCAATAGGTCTTGACGTAGAAAGAACGACCCAGAAAATGAACTTACGAAGCGTATTCATGGAAGAGAAATAGTAACAGTTGTTTGCTTTTTCAAATACTGCAGCACACTATTAACCACATTTTCGACAGCAATGTTCTTCATACATTCGTGGGTGTAAATTGGGCAGATCCCCCCCCCATGTGAAGCACAAGGACGACACCACAAATTCACATCCTCAAAGACGGTAGAATACTCCTTAGGGGGGACGAAGCCGAATTCCCGAACCGTTGGTCCTAATAGGATGAATGAATGCACATTCGTCGCAAGAGCAATATGGACTGGCGCACTGTCATTGGTGATTATTAGCTGCGAATGTGCGATAATAGCTGCCGCCTCTTCTGTCGTCGTCTTGCCGACAACATCAGTAATCTGCTTGAGTCCCATAGCAATTATCTCATCTGCTACTCCCCTATCAGCCTTGCTCCCAACCATAACGATGGTACAACCCTCATCCATCAGCATCTCGCTGAGTTCAGCAAACTTTTCTGCCCCCCATTGCTTTGTTGCCCATGCACTGCCGGGTGAGATGGTTATATACTCCCCCTTCGAAGCGATATTCGTTAATGCAGACGAGGCATGAAGATCGAGAAGAGGGAGATGCAATTTTGTACTCTGAATGACAAATGGATTCAGAAGTGATTGCAATCGCTTGACTTTCCATTCACCTTGTTCATCTTCCACGAGATGGGTAAGTTCTGATCGGACATGACGTGCAGAAGAAAAGCCGACTTTTATTGGCGCATGAAGTCGTCGAAGCAATTTCGACGTTCTTTTCGAGTTGTGGAGGCAGAATATAGCATCAAAATCATACGTATTTAGCTCATTTGCCTTTGCTTCTACCCCTTTCATCCCTGACTCCTTACCATACTTATCAAAGGCAATGACGTTTGCAAGGCTTGGGGAATACTTCAGAAGCGATACAGCCTCAGGGCGAACAAGGATGGAAATGTGGGCGTGCAGGAATTCAGAATGAATTGCCTCTGCCAACGCCAATGACAGAATGGCATCCCCAAGGAAAGCTGTTTCTATGAGTAAGACGTTATTCATGCAGCGTTTTTCCAACGTCTGTGTTGCCACAGCCATAACTCAGGTTTCTTGCGTATCAATTTCTCAAGCAACGATACATGCCTTTGTGTGAGCAGTTGGATATTCTGAGGGGTATCGCTCAAAAGGTCGGAATAGTCAATATCGAAGAATTGAATAGAATACTGCCCTTCTGCACCTCTATCTAGGTGTGCATAGAGAATAGGTGCGCGAGTTCTGAGTGCCAAGCGAGCAGGTCCCTCGAACGTAGGTACGTTCTTCCCAAAGAAAATGGCTTTTGTGCTTTGTGGTGGAGCTGCTTGATCACCTAAAAGAGCAACTGAACCACCATTTTTAAGCACGTAGAACATTCCGCGCACATCGCCGGAATTCAAAAGAAGATTTCCGAATCTCTTACGCATTCTATGAAGAAATTTCTCGGTTACACCAACATTTATATTTTTTACAACGATGTGAAATAGCGTCCCAAGTTGTGGCGCACCACCAAGCGCCATCCATTCCCAGTTAGCATAATGAGAGGATAAGACGATTACACCTTTTCCTTCAGTGTGTGAGGAATGATAAAGATCAGGATTGAGAAATGTAATGCCTTCAACAATGCTTTTCCGTCTGGCAAAACGAAGATACACAAATTCTGAGAACACTATACTTAAGTTATCATAGGTCTTTTTAAGCAATCGATCGATGTTTTCTACGGGCTCATTCAGGAATGCAGATCGTAAATTAGCAGACGTTACCTCCTTGCGAACACCAAAGGCAAGAGCGCATCTGCCAAAGGCGATAAAAAACAAGGAGAGTAGTTTTCTCATTAGGAAATGGTGTTAGCGCAATCGCATTGCTTCGCGGCTATACCAATCGGATTCCTGCACCTCACCTTGTACATTTGAATGAACAAGCGTATAGTTACCCCCACCAAGACGGTCTAAGAAAACAAACTGTGCTTTGGAGCCCGCAGTAAGTCGCATCTTTAGACTTGAATATTCCCAGATAAGATACGGTTTTGCTTCTGCGTTAAATTGTGCATCCTCAACAAAAACAGGGGGACCGTAGGTAATCCATACTCTACCTCTGTCAGATTTCCACCCAACAGTTTTTTGATACGTAAATTTCTTATTTGCGCTGGCAACGCGAGAAAAATACTCACGATAGCTCTGCAGCGGGTTTCCATCTGGAGCGTCTTGCATTCTCCAAAAATGGAAGAATGCCTTTTTCTTTTCATCGGAAGAGGTGAGCTTCTTGAAAGAATTTCGTACTTCATCCTTCATGATATATCCGGTTTGCTCTACTTTCTCATTCAATTCCAAGTCTGCCATCTTGCTAATATCAGAAGTTTGGAATAGTACATCTTCATCAAGACTTTTTATCTGCTCGGGAGATACCTCTTCTTCACTGATCTTCATACTATTTTCATAGTGGAAAGTCTTTTGTATCCATGCAACAGTGCTCCCTTGATACTGTGCCTTAATATCAAGAAAGTAGGTGTCGGTTGGCATACCATCAATGTCTATGGAGGAAAGAAGTGGCACGATTTCTGTAGTCAAAGGCGCCATCTTCGAGACCTTCGTTATCTGATTTTGATTTGCATCTAAAATTCGGGTTGTTATTTCAACACTGTCGGTAGAACTGACCTTTGCAGGAGGAATGTATAACTCTGTATAATAACATAACAGATTAAAGTCGCTTCCATATATTCTCGAAGGGTTTGGTGTCACGATATACCCAACTTTTTCAAATAGGTTTGCCTTATCATCGGTTGGAGCAATTGCGGATGCAAGTTCAATACCACTGAAGGTAAAGCTATCTTTTTTGAAGGACGGCATATAGATATTCCGTTCAATAACATCAGTCATGCTCTTGCCC
>JBKJHR010000197.1:0-9797 GCA_046598695.1 Kapaibacterium sp. (SeqCode) | reverse complement strand
AGCATTCATTGGTGGAGCGACATCCCGCTCGGCGTTGCCATAGGATATAGCTTCGGCATGTTAGTCTCACATCCCGAAATGCCTATGACCCACAAGCCAGGCGAAATCCAAACCAACATCGGCATGACCATCATGCAAGACGGCAGCCCAGGCTTAGGATTTTCGATGATGTGGTAGATTAGATTTATGACGTTAATAAAAACCTATTTCCTATTCCTTTACACCGTCAGATAGACCAAATAGGCGATGCAAAGCCAGATCGCGAGCATTAGATAATGCCAAGAGACGGAATTGGAAAAACCGATATTCTGGTTGAGGATAAGCGGGACGGTCGTGGCGGGGCGAATGAATCTTGTTTGGGCATAGACGCCGCCGATGTAGTGCGCAATGAAGACGCCCGTCAGCATGAAATAGATACTTCCGAAGACGCCATCCATCGTTAGCCCACCTGCGATGAGGCGATACCATTCCATCCCAAATGCGAAGAGAAAGAGCACCGAGCTAAGAAGGCTATAGAACACCCACTGACGAAAACGAGGATAATCCGCTTTCTTCGATCGCTTCTCGGCAATGCGCATACAGATCGTCGAGAAAATGATGAGCAAGGTATGAGGCAGAATGCGGAGAAAATCAAATGGCGGTGCGCCGACAGGAGGCCACTCCTCATGCGAACCGCGAAGAACGAACCATCCGCCAAAAAATCCGGCGAAGAGCATAACCGTCAGCATCATGTAGAGCAAAAAGGCGAATCGTTTCGAGCTGACAAGCGGCTTGCCATCATGCGTTTGGTTAAGGAGACCTTCGCTTTCAAATATTATACCAGACATGATCGGGAAAGGAGATTAGAGCTTTGGATAAATAATAATATACACGACAGCAATGACGACGAGCGTAACGATAACGCTCAATATCTTCACGAGCATTTTCTTATTCTGCTCACGAGTATTCACTGACGTTTTGACGTATGGTTCGTTGGTATCCATTTTACATTTTATCAATAATCATTAACACCAAAAGTACGGGCAGATAAATAATGGAAGCAAAGAGTAATTGCTTCGCCGCAGGGTTAGTACGCTTGATAGCAAGCTGTAAGCCTGCCGCCAAGAAGCCGAGACCAAGCACCGCCGCTCCGCCGAAATAGATCATGCCCGTCATGCCAAGCATGGTAGGCAAGATGCTCGTCGGGAGAAGGGCAACAAGATAGACGACCGTCTGATGTGCCGTCGAAATGCCATCGGTCTCGATCACCGTGAGCATTGGGAAACCTGCACGAGCATAGTCCTTCTTATACATCCACGCAATAGCAAGGAAATGCGGGATCTGCCACAAGAATAAAATTGCAAAGAGAACCCACCCTCGCTTATCAATGGAATTTGTCACGGCAACCCAACCGATAAGAATCGGTATTGCGCCGGGGAATGCACCGATGATCGTTGCAAGTGATGTAAATTTCTTGAGCGGAGTGTAGATGAAAAGATATCCAACAAGCGTAGCAATTGCCATCAATGCAGCAAGCCCATTCACTGCAAATTGCAAATAGACAACGCCAATGATCGAAGTCACCACACCGAAGAGCAATGCGAATGACGTTGGGACTCTGCCAGCAGGAAGCGGACGTTGCTCGGTACGCTTCATTTGCGAATCCGCACCGATCTCCATCACCTGGTTCAATGCACCACCACCAGCAGTCACAAGCGCCGTAGCGATGATCGTATGGATCAGAAGTTTGATGTCAATAGGACCGGAGGTTGCAAGCCAAAAGGAAGTGAAGGTTGTGATGAGGGCATAAAAACCGATACCAGGTTTGGAGAGATCAAAGTAATCGCGAATGACCGACTTGAAGTCAGGGCGAATCTCCGGAGTATGAGTGATAACTTGTTCCATAAATAATTTTCTACTCCCCTCTTGAGAGGGGGCGGGGGTGTGTTGTCCCCGATACCCTTTAAAAGAACACACCCCTAACCCCTCTCAAGAGGGGAATAATTTTATGTTTTTGTGAGATGCCCAACACGAACAGCAAGCACGAATTGCGATGCGAGCACTGCCGCGCCTCCAACGACGTGCAACGATGTCCAGTTCGGGTCTTTCGCCGAAAGGATCGTCACGGCGCCAAGAGTGATCTGCATGATAACAAGCAAGATGCCCGTTATTGCCGGAGCACGGAATGCACGTTGTTCACGCGAAGCACGAATAGCGAGAATGCCTGTACGAATAACCATCGTCCCAACAACAATAGCCCACACGCGATGCGCAAAGTTTATCGCAACTCCGAAGGAAGTAAAATCAGGAATGAGATGCCCATTGGCAAGCGGGAATGTTGGGATAGCAAGCCCTGCTTCTTCATGACGCATCACAGCCCCAAGCAAAAGCTGAAAGAATATCACACCGATGGTAATGCGAACACTATTCCAGAGAGCATCACTTTCTTTACTTGATGCGCGAATAACATTATCATCCCACTTCCGCGATGTTACCATTGCAATGGCAACCGTGAGGCAGAACGTTACTTGTGCAAGCGCAGCATGGGCAGAGGAATTCCATGTTGGCAAGAGAAGAATAACGGTCAAGCCTCCAAGTGCTCCTTGCGTAATAACAGCGGCAAGCGTCAACCATCCTAATTTCTTTACCCATTTGCGAGATTCTTTTCTCCAAAGCCAAATTGCAAGAACGAGAATACAAAACCCGACAAGCGCAGCGAAAAGACGATGACCATGTTCATAAAATATCCCACCAACCATCCAATGTAGAGGGAAGGTAAACATATTGTAGCCGTAGCTATTGGGCCAATCTGGTACGGATAGTCCTGCTTCATGGCTCTTCACCAATCCGCCAACGAAGATAAGCGGAAAGGTGAGGCACGATGTAAAAAAAGCAAAACGGTGAAGCCAAGCACTACGCTTAACCTCACCGCTTGAAACCTGCTTTATCATAAGTACCCTATTGAAGCATCAACCACACAATACGTGGTGAGGCAGAATTTCGTTAATGTTTTCCGTTTGTTGAAACGCCATTCGCAGCTACCCAGCCCGGAGGCGGCATATCCTGCGGATAAAAATCTGTTCCCTCCGGACAATCTGGTGCGCTATATTCATACGGACCACGGAAGACGTTCGGTGTGGTTGCAAAGTTACCATGCGGAATGGGATTTGCTACCGTCCACTCCAATGTATTTGCTTTCCACGGATTTACTTCAGCCTTCTTGCCACGGAAAATACTCCAGATCATATTGAACATGAAGATCAATGTCGAGAAGCCAAGAATAAATGCGCAGACCGACATGAAAGCATTCATTCCCTGAAAACGTGCAAGGTGGGTATACTGCGTATAATCATAGATACGTCGCATCATTCCGCCAATACCCAAGATGTGCATCGGGAAGAAGACACCATTGAAGGCTAAGAACGAAAGCCAGAAATGTATCTTGCCAAGACGTTCATCCATCATTCTGCCAAACATCTTCGGAAACCAGAAATAAATACCACCGAAGATCGCGAAGATCGAGCCACCGAAGAGCACATAGTGAATATGCCCAACAATGAAGTATGTATCGTGGATGAAAATATCAACTGGTGAACTTGCCATGAAGATACCCGAGAGTCCGCCGATAACGAACATCGAAACGAAGGCAAGTGCAAAGAGGAATGGCGTTTGGAATTTGAAGTTACCACCCCATAATGTACCAAGCCAATTAAATGTCTTGATCGCTGAAGGTACGGCAATAAACATCGTCGAGATCATGAACGTCGTACCGAGCAGTGGATTCATACCCGATTGGAACATGTGATGTCCCCATACGATGAACCCGAGGAATGCAATACCAATGATAGCAAATACCATCGCCTTGTATCCAAAGATCGGTTTGCGGCTAAAGACGGAAAGAATATCGGATGATATACCCATTGCCGGTAAGATCATGATATACACTTCCGGATGCCCGAAGAACCAGAACATGTGCTGCCATAAGAGCACCTGCCCACCACCAGCATGTCCCGTGAGCGGACTTCCCGAAACCAGCAACCCAGTCGGAATAAAGAAACTCGTACCCAATGTACGATCAAAAAGCAAGAGCATTAATGCCGAACCAAGAACAGGTACAGCTAAAAGAAGAAGAACAGCTGTTACGAAAATTGCCCATATCACAAGCGGCATACGGAACCATGACATTCCCGGTGCACGCATGTTGATGATCGTGGTGATGTAGTTGATCGCGCCGAGCAATGAGGAAATTCCGGAGATAAAGAGACTTATCAGCCACATATTCTGCCCCCAATCCACGCCCGTATAACTTGGCACTGCTGAGAGTGGTGGGTATGCCGTCCAACCTCCCGCACCTGCACCGCCTTTGACGAAGAAACTTGCCGTCATAATAATACCCGCTAAGATCGCAAGCCAAAACGACGCCATGTTGATCTTTGGGAAAGCCATATCACCTGCACCAATAGAAAGCGGTATCAGGAAGTTTGCAAACGTCCCCATCAGGAACGGCATAACAGCGAAGAAGATCATGAATGTAGCGTGCATCGTGAACGCTGAGTTATAGAAATTATCGCTGATGATCCCGCCGGGCATCTTCGTCTCACCAAAGATCGAATGGAACAGACTGGAGAACGTCGAATAGAACCAACCTGTATGATCGGGCCAACCGAGCTGCAAGCGAACCACCAATGCCAACAATCCGCCAACCAAAAGGAAGAACGAACTTGAAAAGAGGAATTGGATGCCGATCGTTTTATGATCGGTCGAGAAAAGATATTTGCGTACAAAACTTAACTCATGGTGCTCATGCGCACCGTGAGAATCGGCTCCTGTATGCTTAACCTTCGTTGGTAAAATGATCGTTGACATACTCTCTTTTTTCTTACAATCTTATTTTACAATCCTTGAAAAAATTATTGTGCCTGTGTGAGCAACCATTTATTGAGCGAATCACGTGTCACGACGTGTACATACCCTTTCATGCGGTAATGCTGCGCTCCGCAAAGCTCTGCGCAAGCGATCTCGTAATCTCCGGCTTTGGTCGGTACGATATATACTGATGTCGGCATTCCGGGAACAGCATCCTGCTTGATACGGAATTCTGGCACAAAAAAGCTATGGATCACATCTTGCGAATGAAGGAAAATTTGCACAGGCTCATTCAAGGCAAGATAGAGTTGGTTGGTTGTGGTTTCCTTTGTACCGAATTTACCGGTTGAGTCCTGATAAAAAATATCCCATTGAAACTGTCTTGGTTGTATTCTGATCTTATACGAATCCTTCGGAAAGGTATTCGGGTTGCGAATTTCTGACCAGAGCGAATTACTAAAGATCGCAAGAAAAGCCAGGATGAGCGCAGGGATCGCCGTCCACATGATCTCTAACTTATTATTGCCGTGGTAGTATTTCGCTTTGGCGCCTTTGCGATACGAGTACTTAAGAAGAAACCACACAAAGCAACCCTCCACAAGCACGAAGACGATCATCGTAAGCCACATGATGAAATCGAACATCGCATCGATCTTCGGCGCATATGACGATGCCGCTTCCGGCAACCACCAACTGCTGTAGGTGTTGGTCGCTGAGATCGGTGGGATCTTGATCAACACATACGGCAGGATAAAGACCGCAAGCGTGATGATCGAAAATAAGATAACATAAAGCTTTGTTTTCATCGGTACTCTTACGAATGACTATTCGGTAACGCGATTCTTACTCTAGATACAGATAGCGAACAACCAAAAACGATAACCTGAAGCAAGAACCTCTCCCACGATCGGGAGAGGTTTGCCTGATTCATAATTCTTACTCAGCCTTGACCTTGAAATCAACGGCTTTCGTCTCTTTCGCAGCGAGCGTAACTTGCTGATCGGCAGTTACTCCGGCTGCTGTGCCCTTTGAAGACTCATGCCAGCATGTAACGGTATAGCTGCCAGCTGGTACGCCTTTGATCGAGTATGATCCATCAGCACCTGTTACAGCGAAGAACGGATGCGTCAACACCCCAACGTATGACTTCATCCAACCATGCACGTCGCACTTGAAAGGGATCATCACTTCTGCCTTGTCAAGAACTTTCTCCTTAGCAGGAGAACCAGCAGGCTGTCCTTCATTGAACTGCTCGTTCTTTTCACCAAAGGCATGGACGTTATGAAGCGTCTTATCGTCATTGGTGATCTTTACCTTTGTTCCAACAACGACACCTTGAACGCGAGGACTGTACATACAACCCTTTTGCTCAAGCGATGCATCAGAACTTGGTGCATACTGCTTACCGCCAAGACCATCTTTGATATAGACGAAAGCGTACTGCACGCCGCCGCCTGCATCAACCATCCAAAAATTATCCATCTGAGCCGCAGAGTGCGCAGCTTTGCAGACAGGGTCAGCATCCATTTTGATCGCTGTTGGGACTGGCATTGGTGTACCACCGTCAAGAATTACCTTGCCGTTGATCGTTGCACCGTTTGCCATATCAACCGTTGCCATAGCTGTTGATTCGGTCTTTTCACCGCCACCATCAGTTTCATCATCGGCATACTGGTCTTTCTCTTTTTTACCGCATCCAATAATGGCTACGACCGCTAAAAGCGAGAGAAAATAGGAGAGTTTACGTAATGTTGTTGTCATTTTAGTTACAATATATTGTTAGAAATTCGAAAGATCGAAAACAAAAATACGGAAAAATCGCGGACGTTTTTTGAAGTACCCAAGTTTTCCTTTTACAGAGGGACACCAGAGTGCCAAAGTATGCTGATATTGGGGTCGGAAACATTGGACTTTATTATTTCCGCCAACCTAGGCGGCACGTACGAAAGTCCTTAACCTAATCTCTCCGAAGCCTACCCCTTTCACAATCATCCTTCGTTAAGATTCACGCACTGAAAAACACGCCACAAATGTTTGAGATTCCAATGGATACGCCTATATCAGATATAAGGAAGGTGAATGCCTATGCCGAATGTCGCACGATCGCCCTTGGGCACTACGAGAATTTCCCGGTCGGGTCTGTGCTCGTTCCGAAGACGGTAAGACCATATTTCTATGCCCTTTACGCCTTTATGAGAACGGCAGACGACTATGCCGATCTGCCACACCGCTCCCGAGCAGAACGCCTCGCACTTTTGGCACACTGGCGTGAAGAGCTTGATAAGGTTTTCAGCGGAATTGATACCTCCGAACCCGTCTTTATCGCACTTGCAGACACCATAGAGAAATTCCACTTCCCGAAAGCCCTCTTCGAGCGGCTTCTCGAAGCATTTGAATATGATGCGAAAGGCAACGTCCACTTTGAAACAATCGCCGATCTCAGGTGGTACACTTCTCGTTCAGCAGACCCAGTCGGGGAGTTGATCCTTGGGCTTTTCGGGTATAATGATGATGAGCGAATTCGCCTTTCGAACGAGATCTGTTCGGGGCTGCAATTGCTCAATTTCATCCAAGACCTTAACGAAGATTTATCAAACAATCGCTGTTATTTCCCCGCCGAGGATTGTTTGAAATATGGTATAATATTGAAGCCTGAAATGGCGGCAACAGATTCGCTCCGAAAGCTTGTGCTTTTTGAGACAGATAGGGCTGAGGAGATGATTCGCTCCGGTGCCCATTTATCGGAATCTGTTTCGGGCAGACTTCGGTTTGAATTACGTGCTATCACACGTGGTGCACGTAAAATGATCACGAAGATCAGAGAGCAAGGCGGCGACACCCTAACGCTTCGTCCGAAGCTCTCGAAGTATGAGCATTTCTCCGGTATCGTCACGAGTCTATTTATGAAAGCATATTGAACAATTGATAAAGGCAACGAACACGTATGAGTGATGTCATTTCTCGCAACGCAGAACTCCTCTTTGATGAGGCAATGCCCCCAAGTTTTCCGCAGGGGCAAAAAAGTAATTTTTTCTATTCGTTTTCCTTTCTCCCGAAGGATGAGCGCATGGCGATCCAATCTGTCTATGATTTTTGCAGATACACTGATGACCTCGTGGATGAGGACGTACCGCTTGACATACCCGGCATTCATCTTCGCAAAGAAGTAGAGATCGAGAAAAAACGAGTGAGGTTAACATGGTGGCGCGGTGAAGTAGAGAAATGCTACGCTGGCACATCGAAGCATCCTATTCTTTTCAGCCTTCATAAAGTCATCTCGCGCTTCAAGATACCGAAGCAGTATTTCCTTACGCTCATTGACGGAGTGGAGATGGATCTTGTGAAGAACCGATATCGCTCCTTTACAGAACTCAAAGATTATTGCTATGCCGTCGCAAGCATCGTCGGTCTTATCACGATCGAAATTTTCGGCTATAAGTTTGAAGAGACGAAGGAATATGCCGTTGATCTCGGCATTGCATTGCAGCTCACGAACATTCTCCGCGACATCAAAAAAGATGCTGCAATGGGACGCATCTACATCCCACAAGAAGATCTTCGTCGCTTCGGAGTCACTGAGCAGGACATCATGAACGGCACATACAATCTGCCTTTCATCAACCTTATGAAATTCGAGGTAGCTCGCGCAAGAACATATTATGCTTCAGCGCGTGCGAAGCTTGCCAAGAACGAACGCTTCACACTCTTTGCCGCACAGATCATGGATGCGATCTATTTCCGCTTGCTCCGCAAGATCGAGTTGGCAGAGTTCAACGTCTATCAAAAACGCATCACCGTCTCCGCCCCACACAAAGTCCTCATCGCCATGAAATACTGGTTCAGGAGTGTGCTGTTTCGGGGGAAGTGAGTAGGTGCTCCCAATTTACACATCTTCGAACTCATTGCAAAACAAATAGGTGGAGCCCATGGCAAGAACCTCGTTGGATTAGATTTGACCTTCACTTCATAGCTCACATTTTATACTTTCCCTATAGGTGCCACTGAGGAGTATCTAATCCATTTGTTTTCAATGAACTAACAATTACACAGCACCTTTCCCACCATAAAATAAGAAGAGCGGGCTATTTCCCAGCTCTTACTATTGTGTAATTTTTGCACGAATTCCATTTTGCAAATATACTAAATTGTTAGTGAATTTCCAAATCCTACTTATATCATTCCCGCTCCATACAGAGGATGGCACGAGCGGTAAGAAAGTAAAGACGTTTGCCTTCGACGTAGAGATCACCTGCAAACGGCACTGCATTCTCTCCATGAAATTCTGCTTTGTGAAGCCATGAATTCCAAAGAATTGCGCCAGTATGAATATCTTGTGCAAATATCCACTCATCGTCTGTAGTTTTATACATCACCCCGTCAATAATGAACGGAGATGCTGTGAGAACCGTACGTGCGATACCATCCGGCGTAATCTGCTGTAGCCATTCGACTTGACCTGTCTGTGGGTTCATCGAAAATGAAAAGCCTTTCCCGTTGCCGTTATTAAAAGCGTAGAAATGACCATCAAGCAAAAGCGGAGCGCGATAGTACTCCGAGACGCCACCGTCGATAGAGGCAACGCTCCTCCAGCGAATGTTGCCGTCAAGATCCGCCGAGGCAACAGCAAAACCAGTAGTGAAAAGAAGCCCATTCGAATTCGCAATGATGAGCTGCGAAGCACTATTACTCATGAGAAGCTTCCAGTTTGCATACCCTCGAACTGTGGCATCAACATCGGGAATAATTTTTTTCCACTTCTTCGCGCCCGTCTCAGCATCCCATGCAGAGATAGCCCCACCGTAATATTCCGCAACCGGACCTTTATTAGGGTATACTCCCGCTCCCACATAAACAACGCCATTGAAATATGTCGCTGGACCGGGGAATGAGGCAAGCGGGTCATGGATTCCACTGTCCCCACCCACACCTTTTACGCGCCAAAGGACTTGCCC
>JBKJHR010000106.1:0-3227 GCA_046598695.1 Kapaibacterium sp. (SeqCode) | reverse complement strand
CCGCAAAGACGAATGGCATCTTCTTCCACTCATACCATTCTTCGGCAAGATCGAAGACATTCAAGAAACTCTGCAAGCCACCAAGCTTATGACGGCGAAGTGCCTCATCACCAATGAGCAATACAGCATCGTACTTCGTATAATCATTCTGACCGCTTGTAAGATGCATCCTTTCAAAAGTAACATCTTTTACTCCGTACTTCTTTTCGAGAAGTACGCGCAGCAATTCAACACTCGTTGAGCTTTCGGCAGTAATACCGATCTTCTTTCCGGCAAGGTCACCCCAAGCGTGATGCGAATACAGCAAAACAGAATACGCTTTACCGCTGACGGCAACGCCGTAATTCATCATCTCGAAGTCATCCTCATTGGCAACGTAATCCATGAGTGACATTGGTCCCGCATCAACCTTTCCTTCTCTGGCGTATTGCCCGAAGACTCTCGGCACAAGCGGCACGAGTTTTAGCTTTGCCGAATCTGTGCGATATGCTGAATAGAACGGCACCGAATTCAAGTACGGCATCTTGCTGACGATGGTCGTATTCTCGGCAGTATAAATATGCAACGGATTATACCATACATCACGCTCCACAGGTACTTTACCTGCTTCGTGAATAATAGAGATGATCTTCTCTTTTGCTAATTGCATCGGGCTTGTCGCGCCGGCATCATGCGCGATGCGTTCATGCCCGACGATACCATCCATATCATCCGCTCCAAAATTCAAGGCAACTGCCGCCACTTCCGCCGTGAGCATAACCCAATATGCCTTTATATGCGGAATATTATCAAGCATCAATCTGCTGACTGCAATGGTCTTTAAGTCATCGATCGCAGAGGTAAATGCGTTGCGCGTCTTGATCCCTGTATCACCAGGTTGGAATGCCAAAGGAATAAAGCTTAGGAAACCACCCGTCTCATCCTGCACATCACGAAGCTTGATCATGTGCTCGATGCGCTCTTCGAGCGTTTCCACATGACCGTAGAGCATCGTCACGTTCGATTGAATGCCCATTTTGTGCGCCGTGCGATGAACTTCGAACCACGTCTTAGCACCGATCTTCTGGTTAAAAAGTAATTTGCGAACTCGCTCCGAAAAGACCTCCGCCCCGCCACCCGGTAATGTGCGAAGCCCGACCTCTTTTAACTCACGCAAAACCTGCTCATGCGTCTTCTTAAATTTCTTTGCAAAGAAATCTATCTCAACTGCCGTGAATGCCTTGACATCAATAAGCGGAAAATTCTCTTTGATACGGCGCACCATATCAACGTAGTATTGCCATTCCCAATCAGGATGCAAACCCATTGTGATATGCACTTCGCGAATATCAGGATTGAGGATGCCGAGCATCTCTTCGATGGATTGCTCGTAGGCTTCGGGTGCACCTTGCTTGACGGCGAAGTCGCAGAATTTGCAGCTCAGAACACAGATATTGGTAGGCTCGAACTTCTGATTCAATACAAAATAGACGCTATCACCGGATTTGGCATGAGCTACCTCATTCGCCATACGCCCAACACCGATAAGGTCTTGGCTTTCATAAAGGACTAATCCGTCCTCTTTGCTAAGGCGTTCACCTGCGCGGACTTTGTTCCAAATGGGTATGAGGGCAGCGTCACGGAAAACAAGTTCTTTTGACGAGAGCATAATGCGAGTATTTTATCAGTATAATGCAATATAATGAGCAGTATTCGGCAATATAAACAGATTGTTACCCCTTTTTACTCCGAGTAATCCCCTATTAGGGGACTATGTTCCATATAAAGGAAATGGATAATGCTAGTGCTTCAACATGAATTGCTTCCGACATGCACTCACTCTAACGCTGGATCAGCCATTTGGTGTTTTGTGAAGTTCAGTGAATCAGAGGCGCTGATAGCGATATAGTCAAAAGTGACATCCTTTGTGTCGGGTCAATTTACCATTCTGCTTTTTTGCAATACTCTTCCTTTGTAGTTAACGATACTAGTATCAGGGTCTGTCTTATCCTATCCCTTAATGACAATCTCCCACTCAACCTCCATCGCTTTTTGAAGCATTGCTGATACGCCACAGTATTTTTCCTGGCTAAGCGTAACAGCTCGTTCGAGTTTATCGCGGTGATTGTTGAGGTCAGTGCCAGCAAACTCGTAAATAATTTTCATTTTGGTATAGACTTTGGGATCAATGTCAGTCCCATCAGCTTCCACTTTGATATTTAGGGCGGTAATAGCAACACGCATTTTCTCAAGCATGGGAATGACGTCCATGCCAGTGCATCCAGCTGCGGCAAGAAGAAGCAGGCGTTTCGGGCTTGCACCACGGTTCTCACTTCCAGGAGCAGAAGCGTCATCAAGAATGATCGAATGTCCGAGTATCTCGCCTTCGAACTCCATCTTCCCTTTCCATTGACAGGTTATTTCGTGGTGCATAGTATTTCTGTTTCTGCAAGAAAAACTTATAGCTCATTCTCATCAATCTGGTCAACGACCTTTGCTTCTTCAAGCGAAATTTCACGGCGACGTGCCTTACGCTTTGCATCAGCATCTCGAAATTTTTGTATGATCTTTGATCTATCGATCATATAATCGATCGGACGCAACATTACCAGCACAAGAAAGACAATGATCGCAATACCAACTCCTGAATAGATATGTCCGTAACCAATCGTCATGCCAATAGCGGCGTTCGTCCATATTGTTGCGGCAGTGGTAATACCCTGAATATGATACCGATAGTGGATAATAACTCCGCCCCCAATGAAGCCTATGCCCGTAACGATTTGTGCTGCAATCCGCGCCGTCTCGGCAGAATGTGCCGCAGTCGCAACGACAAAGGAAATAATACAGAACAAACACGAGCCAAGTGTGATGAGGATATTCGTCCGAAGCCCCGCAGGTTTCTCATAGAGTTCGCCCTCGAATCCGATGATCGCCCCAGCAATGATCGCCGCAATAAGGCGAGGTCCATACTCCATAAAGAGTGATTGAAAGCTATCAAATGTTTCATTCATGGTGCAAAGTTACGAAATATCTTGTATTTTTGTAGAAATGAACATATCACTTGCAGGTTACGGCAAAATGGGGCGCGAGGTTGAGGCTATCGCAATAGCCCGCGGACATACCATTTCTGCCATTTTCGATGAATTCACACTTCTCACCGTTGATGCCGTAACTGCGCATCAAACCGATGTTATCATTGATTTTACTCAACCAGATGCTGTCGTATCAAACGTCACTATTGCTGC
>JBKJHR010000090.1:0-4461 GCA_046598695.1 Kapaibacterium sp. (SeqCode) | reverse complement strand
CAATGATGTTTCGTTTCATCCTCTAAACTAACGAGTGAATGAGGATAAGACATTCCCGATTCGAAGGAATTCTCAATACCATTGTTAAGAGAGAAAAAATACACGGAAATCACATTTGAATAGCAAATGAGGGATGATAGTGCTCGAACTCCCGTATATTTGCATTCTATACTTCGTTACAGGAAATTTGAGACAAGACATATATATAGAAGATCTCTCGCAGCATTTGGGCAAAGACGTTACTTTGCGCGGCTGGCTGTATAATAAACGTTCGAGCGGAAAGATCCAATTTTTGGAGCTTCGTGACGGCACGGGCATTTGCCAATGCGTCGTGATGAAGAATCATGTGGATGAGGCAACCTTCGGCGCGTATGATAAGCTGACGACGGAATCGGCTTTTGCTGTAACGGGTACCGTGCAGGAAGCCGCCAAAGCTCCTGGCGGATACGAGCTATTCACCAAAAACATAGAGATCATCTCTATTGCTGATGAGTATCCTATAACTCCAAAAGAACATGGAGTAGATTTCCTAATGGGCGTTCGCCATCTTTGGCTTCGCTCGAAACGTCAGCACGCGATTCAGCGCGTCCGGCATGAAGTTGTTCATGCTATAAGAGATTTTTTTGATAAGCGCGGTTTTACATTGCTTGACGCACCGATCTTAACGCCAAATGCCGCCGAAGGGACAAGCACCCTTTTCGAGTTAGATTATTTCGAGGATGAGAAGGCTTATCTTTCGCAATCAGGTCAGCCCTATGGCGAAGCAGGGGCAATGGCTTTCGGGAAGGCGTATGTATTCGGTCCGACGTTCCGTGCAGAAAAATCCAAGACGAAGCGTCACTTGACGGAGTTCTGGATGGTTGAGCCTGAAGTTGCTTTTATGGACCTCGAAGGCGACATGGAGCTTGCCGAGGAGTTTATCCATAGTGTATTTAAGCGCGTGATCGAAAATAGAAGCGCAGAGCTTACACTCCTCAACGATGAGGAGAGTGGCGCAGATAACATCAAGCGTTTGCAAGCGGCTATGCAGCCCTTCATACGTCTGCATTATGATGAAGCAGCAAAGATATTGGATAAGTATTGGGATGATGTCATTGCGAAAGGGACGGAATCACTTCCACCGACATTCAAGAGGTTTACTTATGGTGATGATTTTGGTGCATACGATGAAATTGCATTAACCAGCATTTACGAACAGCCAGTTATCGTGCATCACTATCCTGCAGCGGTGAAAGCCTTCTATATGAAGCGCGATCCGAACGAACCTGATAAAGCACTTGCGATGGATATTCTTTTCCCTGGCTTTGGTGAAATTATCGGCGGTTCACAGAGAGAGGATAGTTATGATCTGCTCGTTGAGCGCATCAAAGAGCATAACCTTCCGATTGAGGCATTCTCATGGTATCTCGATCTGCGCAAATACGGGTCTGTGCCTCATGCAGGGTTTGGTTTGGGCGTTGAGCGTTTGGTGCTGTGGATCTGTGGCGCAGATCACATCCGCGAAACGATTCCATTCCCACGAACGATTTCACGAATTTTCCCGTAATTATAAAAAGTCTATAAATGAATTGGGGAGAGATCATATTTTGGGTATTAAGCGCAGGTGCTATTGGCTCGGCGATCTTGATGATCACACGTAAGACTGCAGTGCCAAGCGCATTGCTTCTTGTGCTTACGTTCTGCTTTTTGGCAGGGCTGTATCTTACGCTGAGTGCGCAGTTCTTGGCAATCGTCCAAGTTGCTGTCTATGCCGGAGCGATCATGGTGTTGGTGCTTTTCGTTATTATGTTACTGAACATTCGCACAGAAGAAATTACCAAAGGTTTGGGATGGAAGTCAGGCATTGGTATTCTTGGCGCGCTCATTATCTTAGCACAGATCATCGCGGTTATCCTTGCAAGCAAAGAAAGATTGCCGCAAACGATTTCACCGAATGCCCTCGCAAATGGCACTGTCGAATCCGTTGGTATGGCACTCTATAAATCGTATGCGTTTCCGTTCGAGATGGCTTCTATAATCTTGATCTCGGCGGCGATCGGCGCAATAGTCTTAGCAAAAAAGCGATTGACCTAACGTATCTCCTATAGTTACGAATGACATCACTTTCAAATTATCTCATCGTTTCCGCTATCCTCTTTACCATAGGGGCAATCGGCGTTCTTTTCAGGAAGAACGTGATCGTGATCTTCATGTGCATAGAGCTTATGCTCAATGCGGTGAATCTGACACTCATTGCATTCAGCCAATTCTTGGGCAATGAAGAGGGGCAGGTGCTTGTGTTCTTTGTAATGACTGTTGCCGCTGCTGAAGCGGCAGTAGGGCTTGCAATTGTTATCTCGCTGTATCGCAATCGGGAAACAGTCGAGATAGATAAACTTGATCTTTTGAAAGGGTAACCTGAGTACAACGTGAAAGAGCTTATACCATATATCGTTATCTCGCCGCTTTTAGGATTCGCTATCAACGGATTCTTTGGTGGAAAGTATAAGAATAAAGCAATAGCCGGATGGATCGCAACGCTTGCTGTTACGATCAGTTTTGCTATTGCATGTGGCGTATTCGCCGAGATGCTCTCTGCTCCCGCAGAAGAACGAGCGATTCACCTCAAGCTTCTCGATTGGTTGGCTGTTGGAAAAGTGAATGTTGGAATTTCCTATCTCATTGACCAACTCTCTATCATCTTTATTCTTGTCATTACTGGAGTTGGAGCACTAATCCATCTCTACTCGACGGGATACATGAAGGGCGATCCGGGGTATGCACGATTTTTCACGTATCTCAACCTCTTTATTGTGATGATGCTTCAGCTTGTTATGGCTGATAATTTCCTCCTTACGTTCTTAGGTTGGGAAGGTGTGGGGCTTTGCAGTTATCTTCTTATCGGGTTCTGGTACGAAGAAAAGAAAAATGGCGATGCCGCAAAGAAAGCCTTTATCGTCAATAGGATTGGTGATTTCGGGTTCTTGGTTGCGATGGGAGTTCTACTTGCAACATTTGGTACATTGAATTATGCGGATGTATCTGTGCAAGCCACCGCAATGGGAAGTGGGTTTGCGATCACGTTCATTACAATGATGCTTTTCTTGGGTTGTACTGGTAAGAGTGCGCAGATTCCGCTTTATGTTTGGCTTCCGGATGCTATGGCTGGTCCGACTCCGGTATCTGCACTTATCCATGCTGCAACGATGGTAACGAGTGGTATTTATCTTGTAGCGCGAACAAACATACTTTTTGCGCTTTCTCCTTCGACACTTGAGGTAATGGCGATCATTGCAGTGCTGACGGCAGTCCTTGCGGCGCTGATGGCTCTGTTTCAGAACGATATTAAGAAGGTACTTGCATATTCAACGGTGTCGCAGTTGGGCTTTATGTTTATTGCTCTTGGTGTTGGGTCGTTTAGCGCAGGCGTATTTCACGTATTGACTCATGCTTTCTTTAAGGCTTGTCTCTTCCTCGGTTCCGGTGCAGTTATTCATGCAATGCACCATGAACAGGATATGCAGAAGATGGGGGGACTAAAAAAATATCTTCCTATCACGTATGCGACATTCTTGATAGCAACACTTGCCATCGCAGGAATTCCGCCTTTTGCAGGGTTTTTCTCGAAAGATGAAATTTTGTGGAAGGCATTCTCTCAAGGAAGTCCTTGGCTCTGGGCACTCGGTGCATTCGGTGCTCTTTGTACCGCATTCTATATGTTCCGTGCTGTGTATCTGACGTTCTTTGGTAAGGAGCGTTTTGATGCGCATCACCATCCGCCGCATGAGGTTTCTTCTTCGATGTCTATTCCGCTTATCGCTCTTGCAGCGCTTTCGATACTTGCGGGGTTGCTTGGTATTCCTGAAGTTCTTGGTGGATCAAATTCACTTCATCATTGGCTCGAACCGATCGTCGGTACTGGTGAAGAGATGGTAGCATCGCGTCATGTTCTCGAGAATCACGCGCTGGAAATTCCACTTATGGTGGTGTCTGTCGTCGTTGCGCTTGTTGGGATCTTGCTTGCGATGAGATATTATAAGAGCAAGACGACACTCCAACGTGATGAGGAAAAGATCGGGGCAGCGTATAAACTATCTTACAATAAATTTTATGTTGACGAAATCTACGATAATACCGTAATCAAACCCACATACGCCTTAAGCAATAGCTTCCTCTACAAGATCGTTGATGTGAAGATCATTGACGGCATTGTTAATGGGCTTGCATGGACTGTTGAGCAAACGGGCAGTATCGCCCGCCGATTGCAGACTGGGTTAATACAGAATTATGCTGTGATGATCGTTGTCGGTATCGTTGTCGTCATTGGATACGTACTCTGGTTGTAAATTAACGAATGGGTATTCTTACAATACTATTATTGATTCCGCTTGTCGGAGCTGCTATCCTGCATTTTGTGAAGGATGCAAAAGTGGCGAAGTTCTTTACGCTCGCAATTGCTGTCATCGCATTTGCAGTGTCGCT
>JBKJHR010000225.1:0-9012 GCA_046598695.1 Kapaibacterium sp. (SeqCode) | reverse complement strand
GTCATTACCTCTTCGTGCATATGAGTTGCCACACCTGGTATGGGTGAGATGCAGAGTGCTTTCCCTCGAAATGTCAATCCCGCAAAAAGAGTACGGCTAAGATAACCGTCATCTGCCCCTTTACACGAACGATCCAATATTCTTCGAAATTTTTTCAATGTCCTTGCCTCTGCCATAAATGTAAACGTCGTATTGGTGATCTGTCGCCAATGACAAAAACGAGAAAGAAAGATCAAGCTAAAGCGAGTATAACGTCGCTTGTAACGATCAGGATAATCGGGCGGATGAATAATGAGTGGGAAGCTCCCAAGCTTGAGTTTAATAAAGCGCAGTGATTGGGCAAACACTTTCCCTGGCATATACTCTTTTCTATTACTGACTAGATCATCGATCCATAAGAACGCTTCAGGTGCATGCAGATAGTCATCTTCACACAGATATACCCATTCATCATCAGGCCGGGCATACGCAAGACGAAGACACTGTCGTATGGATTCATCGTTACCATACTCTCCGATCGTAAGCGTACATTGGTATTGCTCAAAAAAGGTGATCAGTTCGTCTGATAGTCTATCACCAACCACATGAATCGTGTGAGAATATCCCTTCAGACTTTCTACAAGACTAATAAAACAAACCTTTATCAATTCACGCTTACTCAAGTCGAAAGGACGCGGTGCATTATGTAGCGAGTGCACAACATCGCACGTACGAAAAATGACATGGTACGTATTCATACTTTTAGGGAAATAAAGCACGTAAGAGTTTTTGCTTCATCACTTCGGGGCGAAGTTCATCAAACCGTTCGATCGGTATCGTTGAGACTTCTCTGTAAAATTCTTCATCGATTAGTAATCGTCGAATCAGTTCTTCCGCCTTATCAATCTCAAACTCATTATCAAGCGTTGTAAGTGGAAAGAACGTCTCCCCATGTCCCGTCGAACGAGTTGTTATAATAGGAACTTGGAGCGCAGCAGCATCAAGAACATATCTCCCCCATGTGTAACGTTGATCTAAATTCAGCCAGAGGTATGCACCCCCGTTATGCCTAAAAAAATCGGGAAGAGTAGATTCACGGTAGATCGTGAAAGAGGGTTCTTGGTAGAGTTTCCGTGACTTTTCATGAAAATGCCAAGGGTTAATTGTACGATGCTTCCGAATTGTTTTAACAATGGTTTTACGGGTACGGGTCAATCTTCTCTCATATCCATAGAATGGAATCCCAATATCTTTTACACAAAAATATTCGAGCCATCGTGATAGAAGCATTGGTGCTAAGAAGATCTCTTTACGCCGTTTCTCTATTGGTGTGCCAAGTGCCCGAATTCCTTCAGCAGGGTATGGAATACCAATATATTGAACTTTGGTGGATGTTAATTTTCTAAAGAAAGCTTCAGTATGCTTATTAATACAAAGAATAAGGTCGGAGCTATCCATTAACTCACGCATATAGGGCTGAGGCTTCAGATAATCTAGAGCATCTCCTTCGATGAGGGTAACAAATTTGCACGTCTTATTTCGATTTTGAGCAAGTTTGAGTAAATGTGAGGTTCGGGAAAAATTATAGTTTGCAATGATTATGTCAAAGCCTTCGATGTCCTGATGTTTCGCTACTGCCCCCTCAGCATAACTTCCATTAAAAGCAAACACCCATGCTTCAATGCCATTCATAGTTGAAGCCTCATTCACGTGCTCTTCGGCTTTCCATCGCCCGCTATTTCCGCCCAAGAGTATTAGCTTTGGTTCTGACATTGATCTTCGTTTTGGTAAAATCTCGAATGAGAACGAAAAAAAAGAGACTATACTCCTGAAAACTTACGAAGAATTATTCTCTTTCTAGCACAAATCTTCTTCACCTCCAAACTGTTATATGCGCTCTAAATTCAGGATAAAAATGCCAAAATCTTCAGGGTGTGTCGGTATCATTCTTGCAGGCGGGACGGGGTCGCGACTCTTTCCTTGCACAAAGGTCACGAATAAGCATTTATTGCCTATTGGCGAGATGCCCATGATCTTTTACCCGATCAAAAAGCTCATCGGAGCAGGAATTACCGATATTCTGATCGTCACGGGCACTGAGCACGTTGGCGATTTTATCTCCCTTCTTGGCTCAGGGCATGAGTTCGGCTGCCGATTCACCTACCGTGTGCAGGATGAGGCAGGTGGAATTGCGCAAGCACTCTCACTTGCCGAACGCTTCGCCTCTGGTGACCCGATGTGTGTAATTCTCGGTGATAATATTTTTCAGGATAGTATTTCAGATATCATTGGTGAGTTTATGAAGGATTCTTCCTTCGCACGTATTATCTTGAAACCCGTACCCGATCCGCATCGCTTCGGTGTTGCAACCGTTGCTGGTGAAGCTATCACAAAGATCGTTGAGAAGCCTACCCATCCCGAATCTGATCTTGCTGTTACAGGTATTTACTGCTATCCCGGTGATGTGTTTGATATTATCCGTAATTTGAAGCCTTCTGATCGTGGCGAATTTGAGATCACGGACGTAAACAATGCGTATCTCACTGCCAAAAGACTTCGGTACTCAACATTTGATGGCTATTGGAGTGATGCAGGAACATTCCCGTCACTTTCAAAAGCAAATGAGTTAGTACATCAGTCATCACCTATTTTCTGATAACACTGTGAATTTATTTATCACCGGCGGTGCCGGATTCATCGGCACAAACTTCGTCCGCATGGCGATCGAACGAGGACATTCTGCCCTCAATTATGATGCGCTTACCTATGCCGGAAGACGTGAAAACATGACAGAACTCGAAGGGAATTCTGCGTATCAATTTGTTCATGGGAATATCTGTGACGAAGTAAAAGTTACTGAGACACTCAGCGCAGGGTTCAATGGGAAGAAATTTGATGCGGTAGTTAATTTCGCTGCCGAAAGCCATGTTGACCGTTCTATACACGGCGCACGTATCTTCAGTGAATCCAATGTCGTTGGTGTGGCAACGCTTGTAGAAGCTGCTCGTGAAGCGGGTGTACCTACATTCATCCAAATATCAACGGATGAAGTTTATGGGAGTCTCGGTGATAACGGACTCTTCACGCTTAACTCACCGATAAAGCCATCAAGCCCATATTCTGCATCAAAGACTGCGGGAGATCTCACAGCACTCTCCTTCTTTCATACTTGGGGCTATGATGTTCGGGTAACGAGGTGTACGAATAATTACGGCGCATTCCAATTCCCTGAAAAATTTATTCCATCCATCATCACCAATGCTCTCGAAGGTGAAGCTATTTCGATCTATGGCGACGGACTTCATATCCGCGATTGGATATACGTGAACGATCATTGCGATGGCATCTTTCGCGTACTTGAACAAGGCACAGCAGGCTCAGTCTATTTATTTGGTGGTTCTACTGAAAAGCCAAACATTGAATTATGTAAGACTGTCCTTACACAAATTGCAAAGGAAACAAACATTAATATTGATTCTCTCATTGGATTGATGAAATATGTTACCGATAGACCTGGGCATGATAGACGCTACGCAATAGATTGGAGCGAGTCTGAAGCATCGCTCGGTTGGAAACCGACAACATCGTTCGATGACGGGTTAAGAGAAACTGTCGCTTGGTATATCCGTAATCGCTCGTGGTGGAAAACATTATTGGAAAAGCAAAACGCATGAACATTATTATTATTGGCAACGGGCAAATAGGCTCCTTTCTTCGTGACGAACTGAAAGATCATTCTATCCTCCATTGGACGCAAGATATTGCGGAGCTATCTACGAAAGCGATCACGGACTTTGTACCCGATGCTATTATCAATGCCGCAGGGAAGACTGATCTTCTCTGGTGTGAGAATAATCCTCGTGAAACATTCCGCTCGAACATTGAAGCACCCGTTGAACTCTATCAACGCATTCATGCCTTAGGCATACCAATTCGCTTTCTGCATTTCTCGAGCGGATGTATTTGGGATGGTCCTTATGATGAAAAGGGCAAGCCTTTTACACCGGAGCATCCAGCCAGACCTGCCGCATATTATTCATGGACAAAGGCAGCATCTGACGAACTACTTTTGAAAGAAAATAAAGCAGGCGTAGCTATTTTGCGTCCTCGTCAAGTCTATTCTGCCATTGTTTCTCCGCGCAATACCATTGGCAAGATCAATCGCTATCCACGATTGGTAGATACACCGCAATCAATGTCAAGCGTTGATATTATTGCAAAGACCGTTCGATACTTGCTAAGTGCTGATGAATGGAGCGGCATTTGGAATATCTATGATAAGGGTACTCTGACTCCTTTCGAGTTAGGGACGATGCTCTCTGAGGCAGGCTTGCGAGAGATGCCTGAAAAGCTATTAAAGTCTGAACTCGATGTCTTTCACAAGCCCAAGCGTGTAGATACCGTCCTCTACGACGAACGCTTCGAGCGTCTCCTCCAGCCGGAAGATGTGCGAGTGGTTATGAAAAAAGTGATCGAGGAATACGCGAAGAAGGCATAGCCCTCATCTACGCTGTTTCCTTCAGTCTATTTCTTCTATATATCCAAAGCGTGAAGATCGCAAAGACGATTACCACCAGGAAGATCGCAACTCCCATCAGCGTATCTGAATCTGATTTCATTCCTTGCGTTACTCGTTGAGGGAATGCGGCAACTTCTTCTGAAACAGAAATATATGCCCATACCGTAAGCCCTGCCATGAGGAGAATACCACCGACACCTATGAGCGTAAAGATCGGACTTTTTCTTTCATGCTCGGCATGTCTATCAAGAAACGGGACAAGAGTCCAGAACACAAGAAATGCTCCGAAGGCAAGTAGTGCGACCCATTCAGGCACAATCCGTAACGTTTGAAAGAGGAACATAAAATACCATTCGGGATGCACCCCTGAAGGCGGCTCCGTTGGATTTGCAATATCATAGGCTTTACCAAGCTCCCACGGATAGAGCGTTGCAATGGCGATCAACACACCAAAGCCGAGTAGCCATACCATGACCTCTTTCGTCAGGTACGGACCAAAGTACTTTTCTCTACCCTTGATCTTCGCACCGATCGGTGTGCTTACTCCAAAAAGAGCAACCATCGTAACATGTACGACAACAAGCAAGATCGAAACAATAGGAAGTACGGCAACGTGAAGCGCGAAGAGTCTTGTCAGCGTTGAACCGCTAATATCATTTGAGCCTTTGATGATCGAAGAAATAAATTCACCAATATACGGTATTTCTCGAGGCACTTCTGCACCGATCTTCGTTGCAAAATATGCTGTCTCATCCCACGGAAGCAAGTATCCCGTAAATCCGAAGCCCATCATCAACAGTAACAACACAATACCTGATAGCCACATCAAATGACGCGGCGTTCTGTAGGACTTCATGAAGTATGTACTGAACATGTGAAGTAGCATCACTGCCATCACCACGTTTGCACCCCATGAATGTATTGAACGAACGAGCCAGCCAAATGGCACGCTTGTCATGATGCGCTCAATGCTCTTATGCGCTCCTTGCACACTTGGTTCGTAATAGAAGAGTAGCAACACTCCGCTCACAACCTGCACCACGAAGAACAACATAACGAGACCACCGAGATAGTAGAAAATTGAGCTACGATGGCTCGGCACAGTTTTCTCTTTAAGAGCGGCAGCAGGCACTTCAAGATGAAGTGCTTTCAGGGATGTTCGTATCCAATGGTTCATACTTTTTTCTTCGGCTGAAGTGAGATTTGAAGTTGCTCTCCGTCTTGCGTGACGGTCAGTTCGGTAAGTGGGCGTTTCGGACGAGTGCCCGGTACGTTCACACCATCAAGATCATACTTGCCTTGGTGACACTTGCAAAAGAAGCCTGGCTGTTCTGGATGAAAGCTCACTGTACAACCAAGATGTGTACACTTTGCTGAAAATGCACGTATGCCTTTATCCTGCTCGAAGACGACAATGACGGGATCCTCCTCGATATTGATGATCTTCGATGGGGTCTGTGCATTGATGTCCCCTGCCATAAGTTTTACCGAAGCAGTCGTATCAGTCGCACGGGCAAAGGAGAGGTATTTACCAAAGACGTAGACTATCGGAGCAGCGATCGCCGCCATGCTCGTCCCTAACAAGCCCTTTAAGATCGTTCTTCGTTTTCTCGGAGTTTCCATAATCATTCAAGTTCGTAACTCTATATACTAATGACACATGAACTACCCTAAAAATTACAGCGCCCCACAATTTTTTATTGCGAGGCGGTGTAAGAAATTACGTGTATGCTATTGGAGATCAATTCAGATCAACCCAGACGCTCTTTGTTTCGGTATACATATCTATTGCGGCTTTGCCGAGTTCGCGTCCGAAGCCTGAGTGCTTGTATCCGCCGAAAGGTAGCGCGACATCAGTTGTTGAGATCGTATTGATCCACACCGTACCAGCTTTGACCGAACGAGCGATCTTATGAGCCTTCTTAATATCACGTGTCCAGATAGATGCGGCAAGTCCGAATTGAGAGTTATTCGCTTCACGAACAGCTTCCTCTGCATCTTCAAAACGGATAATGCTTGCCACTGGTCCGAATATCTCTTCCTGTGCGACGCGCATCGAGTTCTTCACGTTCTCCAAGACGGTCGGCTGCATGAAGAAGCCCTTCGTGCCGATACGGTTTCCACCAACAGAGACATTTGCTCCTTCTTCCTTACCGATATTCACGTAGCCAAGTACGCGATTAAGATGCTCACCGGAGATCAGCGCACCGAGACGTGTTTTCGGATTAAGCGGATCGCCTGCAACCATCTTCCCTGCACGAGCAGTAATGACGGACATGAATTCATCATAAGCTTTTGCTTCAACGAAGATACGTGAACCTGCCGTACACATCTCGCCTTGATTGAAGAAGATACCACCAAGAGCATACTTCGGCGCAAGCTCGACATCGCTATCAGCGAAGATAATGTTCGGTGATTTTCCACCAAGCTCTAACGACACACGCTTCAATGTCTTTGAAGCGGTCTTCATGATCTCTTTGCCGACTTCAACGCTTCCCGTAAATGCGATCTTATCTATCAATGGATGCTCGACCATTGCCGCTCCGGTGATGTGGCCGAATCCTGTAACAACATTGAACACACCTTTCGGCAAACCTGCTTCGAGCGTAAGCTCGGCAAAGCGAAGTGTCGTAAGTGGTGTCTGCTCCGCAGGTTTCAACACAACCGTGTTGCCTGTTGCAAGTGCAGGAGCAACCTTCCATGCAAGCATCTGCAATGGGAAATTCCATGGGATGATCTGCCCGCAAACTCCGATAGGCTCGCGAAGTGTGTATGCAAACGCATCGCCGCCTTTTGTGACAGGTATCGTCTCGCCAGTGATCTTTGTCGCCCAACCTGCATAGTATTCAAATGTCTCAGCGGCTTGTGGTATATCGAACTTCGATGATTCAAAGATCGGCTTGCCTGTATCAAGTGTCTCAAGCTCTGATAGCTCTTGCAAGTTTGTGCGGATAAGCTCACCGAGCTTCATCATGATGCGCTGACGATCAGCACCTGTCATCTTGCGCCATTCGCTTCCCTCTTGAAAAGCTTCATGTGCGGCTTTGGCTGCACGATCAACATCTTCGGCTCCTGCTTCGGCAATAAGAGCGATGACCTCACCAGTGGCAGGGTTCACGGTCGCAAAGGTCTTCCCGCTTGCGGCATCAACGAACTCTCCACCAATGAAAAGTTTTCCCGCTTGTGGTTTGGCTACTTGTGGTTGAATTTCTATTACAATATCTACTGTCGTTGTACTCATAAAATATATTATTGCTTTTTCTGTTCAGGATGTTTTTTATCTTCTTCTGCTTCTTTTTTTGATTGCTTATAGAATTCTACTCTATCCGCAAAATAATCTTTCTCATCTTTGACGATCGCAAGTGCGTATTCGGCATCTTTGATCGCCGCATCAAAATCTTTCTTCATCGAATAGATCAATGCTCTCGTATCATAATAATTCGGCTCGGTTGCTTTCTTGGCGATGGCTTCACTTACAAGCGCAAGTGACGAATCATATCTCGTGCTGAAATGCACCAGATCCCATGCGTAATTATTGAGCAAGTCAGGGTCACGGTCGTGCAGATACTTCATGATGTTCTCGTACCACACCGAGAGGCTGTCAACCTTCTTCGCTGTTTGATAGAGATTCAAGAGATCGAACATCCCGGTCACGGCATCAGCACTATCTTCTTTTGAATGCGAGAGTGTCGCTATCCAATCAGAAAGATACTTCGGCTTATGCTCGGTTTCAAACCGCATATAGGCGATACGCTTCTTCGATTCCTTTGCCAATTCAGGATGATTCTTGCTCTCGGCTAAGACACTCAAGTGTCTGATCGTCGAATCATACTCCGAACGTTCGACAAGCTTCTCTAAGTACGAGACACGCTTATTCATGTTCGTGGAATCGCGCCAGAATTGTGTACGAAGATCTTCGATCGTCCCTTTGCCAGCAAGGTAGTTGCTGAGCTGCTCGATAAACTCCTTTGGTGTGAGGCGTTCGGGATGCGAGATACGGTCTATCTCCGTTCTATCCGGTCTGATCATGATCGCTGTAGGTCGCAGTGCGATCAAATAGCCTTTCTCTAACGCATCGAGACGTAGACCAAGATTGCGCAAGCTATCGAAGCCAACACTCATCGGTGGGTCAGTAGAATAATCATTGACGGCAAGCTCGAAATACTCGTTCAGGAATTTCTGTACGTTCGGATCGCGCAGTATCCTATCGCGGAAGGTAATGCTCGCCGAATCAACGTAATCAACATTGAATGCAAGCGTCGGACGTCCACTGATCTTCGAGGTGGCTAAGGCATCATCCCAGAACTTCTTGATCGGGAATTGATCTTGCCAGGTGACCTTCGGAGTCTGCGGCAATGGCTTCTTACCCGTATTCCTCCCTTGCCCTGATGCAATCATTGGCAGAGAAAGAATAACAGCAACCACGACAAGCAAGGTGCGGCGCATCTTACTTCTTTTTTGTCTCATTGATACGTGCGATAATGTCTTCATCGAATCCTGCGGTGCGGAGATTT
>JBKJHR010000203.1:0-10195 GCA_046598695.1 Kapaibacterium sp. (SeqCode) | reverse complement strand
GTTAGGGTATTCAAGAATAAAATAAGCTAAAAACATGACACTCCGGGCGATAATAATGCAAATATTTTTCTTATTTTTTACTAAAAATATTTATGCCGAATTTTCTGCTGACAGTCTACAAACCAGGGCGCAAGATACCACTGTTCTATTGGATGAATACAATAATAAAGAGCCATATCTGTTGCAGATAGGCGGTGGGTTACTAATGGAATTGTTTATAGCTTTGCGTGGCTCAGTCTCTTTTATAGTTTTTGATTTACAGGCAGGCGAGCATATTAGTTATGTAACAAGTGATTTTCGAATAGGAGGAGGTATGTACCCTCTTTCCTTTCCTGTATCTAAAAGGAGCGTTGTATATTTAGGGATGAGTAGTTTGTACTCCATAGCTTCGCGAACATTCGTCGTTTCACCAAATATAATGATGTCGGCGCGAGTATCTTCATCCTTAAATATTTCTTCAAAGTTTGGCGGATATTTCCGCATTGACGGAAAAGATAGAGTGGATTACCATAATGCTATGGATAAATACGGTGTAGCTTTTGAAATTGCTTTTGGTATCTATTTGCAATGAGTCTGAATAAGTAGCTTGGAATGCCTTCTCGTGCTTGACTGTTAAAGCGCCAGTTATAGAAAAACTATGGGAATATTTTCAAAAAACACAACGCTAACTGAATCAGCAGTCTTAGACGCACTCCGCTCAGTGATTGACCCCGACCTTCATAAGGACGTGGTCTCGCTCGGTATGATCAAGGATATAAAGATCGCAGGGGAGAAGTTGACGTTCACGTTTGAACTCACAACGCCTTCATGCCCGATGAAGGACAAACTTGAGCTTGAGGCTCGCACTGCCGCCGAGCGCATTGCCGGTGAGGGGAATGTGAAGATCAATATGACAGCGAACGTTGCTGGTGGTGATACCAAAGGCAGACCGAAGGGAATGATAGGTGTCCGCAATACGATCGCCGTTGCTTCGGGCAAAGGCGGCGTTGGTAAATCAACGGTTGCCGCAAATCTTGCCGTCGCATTAGCAAAAGATGGAGCACGAGTTGGAATTCTTGACGCAGATATTTATGGACCAAGTATGCCGATCATGTTCGGCTTGCAAGGCGAGAAGCCTGAGGTAATGCAAATTGACGGGCAATCCATGATGGTGCCGCTCATGGCGCATGGCGTGAAGGTGATGTCTATTGGATTGCTTGTTGATCCGAATACGGCAGTCGTATGGCGTGGCCCGATGGCGGCAGGAGCCTTGAAGCAATTCATGGGTGATTGTATGTGGGGCGAGCTTGACTATCTTATCTTCGATCTCCCACCAGGCACAGGTGATATACAACTTACGCTTGTGCAATCTATTCCGCTTACAGGTGCAGTGATCGTCGCTACTCCGCAAGATGTTGCATTAGTTGATGTTGTGAAGTCAGTGCGAATGTTCGAGAAGGTGCATGTCCCGATCTTAGGTGTGATCGAGAACATGAGTTATTTCAAATGTTCTGCATGCGGTCATCGTGAAGAAATTTTTGCTCATGGTGGTGCGAAGAAAGCGTCAGTGAGTTATGGCGTACCATTCCTCGGTGAATTGCCAATTCAAACATCTATCCGCGAAGGTGGGGATGCAGGAAAGCCCATCGTTATCAGCGACCCACATTCAGCGGCGGCAGATGCTTTCCGCGAGATAGCGCAAGCAACCGCACAGCAAGTGAGCATACGCAACCTCTCGCCAAACGAAAAACCAGTTGAGATATTGTTGGGGGTGGATGATTAGAGGAAACCAAAATACGTTTGATTTCTTTCTATTACAAAGGAGAAAAAAGTATGTCGCCTTCATTTGAACGTATAAGCGCAGAAGCATTAGTGCTACCGCCTGAAGAAAGAGAACGTCTTTCCGAGCAACTCATGGCAAGCCTCGAATATCCTACTATTTCTACTGAGTGGATGACGGAAATTCGCCGCCGCCAGAAGGAAATTCACGACGGGGAAGCTGTCACTGTCCCTGCTTTCGAGGCTTTAGATGAAATACGAAATCAACTGCGAGGATAGATGGCTCTCCATATTCATCGTTCGTGCAAAGAGGAAATTGCCGAAGCAGCGGACTTTTACTCAATGACATCATTCAAACTCGCAAATGATTTTTTGGACGAAATCGATCGGATTTTTGCCTTGATTTGTGAAGCCCCAGAACGTTGGCAATCTATTGAGAATTCGTTACAAAAATATGTCTCCCAGAACTTCCCCTATTCTGTTATTTATGATGCTCGTAATTCTGAAATTACTATCGTAGCAGTAGTTCATCATCGTCGAGAACCCAATTATTGGAAAACAAGAATTTCATAATAACGAATGTCCCTTCACGATAGAATCCAACACGCACTCTCTATCTCCCGTCCATACTTGCAAGTGGATGAGGGTGACATCGAACTTGCTTCGATTGACGAGGCGGCGGGTATTGTTGAGGTTCGTTTTCTTGGTGCCTGCAAGACCTGCCCACTAAAGCTTATGACGCTTCGCGCAGGAATTGAGCGTATGATCATGCTCGAAGCACCGGAGATCAAACGTATAGAGGAAGTTGCATAGGAAATGAAACTGCGGCTTATCATATCACTCCTTCTGGTTGTTTGTACAAACGATCTCTTTGCACAAGACACCCCTATATATTCAAGCGAGATCGAAGGACGTGATTCAATTGCAACGTTTATACTTGTCGGCGATACGCAATTCCATTTTCCCATTCAAACATACGAGAAAGATAATCGTCGAATTATCCGCCCTCTCCTCAAACAGATCGTAAGTGAAAATCCTGCGTTTACAATCCTTCTTGGTGATCTTGTTCTCTGGGGAAGCGTCGAAAAAGAATGGAGACGCTTTGATGCCTTTGCACAACCGTTTATCGAGAAGCATATTCCTCTTCTTCCGATCTACGGTAATCACGAATACTACTTCGATAGCAAGACAGTCTATAACTATTTCTTCCCACGCTTTCCTGACCTTGATGGGCAACTTTGGTATGTGAAGAAGTTTAGGAATATAGGGATTGTCTTTCTTAACTCCAATTTTGATAAACTAACCTCCGATGAAGTTGCTGAACAAGAAAAATGGTATAGAAACGTGCTTAGTCTCATGGAGAACGATACGTCATTTACGCATATCATTGTCTGTGCTCACCATGCGCCGTTTACGAATAGTAGTGTCGTTGGAGATGATGAACAGGTACAATCTCATTTCGTCGAGCCATTCAAACTTGCAAAGAAAACAAAGATATTCTTTACGGGACATTGCCATTCATACGAGCACTTTAAGATGTTCGGCGAGAAACACTTTGTTGTCTCAGGCGGAGCAGGTCCGACGCAGAAATTAAAGCTCAATACAAGCAGTCTAAAACAGGACTTATATAACGGCGGCGAATGGCGCGATCACCATTATTGCAGAGTGACCCAAAAAAATGAGGGTTTGAATGTCGAAATGGTAGCATCTGATGAGGCAAATGGGAAGTGGTCTGTGGCGGATTCTTTCCTCGTCAAATAAAGAAAAAGAGAGAACTCTGAGTCTTTTTCTCGTTGTTTGTGTTATTACTAAGCAATATAAAAAGGTATAACGAAACTATGATATTTGATCTGGCGCAAGCCCTTTGGCAGAACGATTTGGTAAATTCTTCGGGATACGACACCGATAGTGATGTCCTGCTTGAAGAAGATGTCATTACGACGATTGCTTTTCCGTATAAGGTTATTCTCTATAATGACAATATCCATACCTTCGATGAGGTGATCCATCAGGTATGCAAGGCAATCGAATGCAAGGGCGAGCACGCCGAGGCGATCGCTTTTGAGGTGCATTCAAAAGGGAAAAGCATAGTATATAACGGCGATATGTCAGAATGCCTTCGAGTCAGTTCGATCTTAGGGGAGATCGCGTTACATACCCAGGTCATGGCGTAAGAGAGTTTTTTCTATTCTCAAAAGCGCTGAAAACATTTCAGCGCTTTTTTGTTTTATAGCCGCAGATTATTCAAACATTTTATGACATCAGCTGAAATCAGACAGAGTTTTTTGGATTTTTTTAAGAGCAAGGGGCATACGATCGTCCCAAGTGCTCCGGTTATTCCTCATGGTGATAAGACACTTCTTTTCACCAATGCGGGCATGAACCAGTTCAAGGACGTTTTCCTCGGAGAAGGAACACGCCCTTACGTCCGTGCTGCTGATACACAAAAATGCCTCAGAGTTTCGGGCAAACATAACGATCTTGAAGAAGTCGGACGCGATACCTATCACCATACGCTTTTCGAGATGCTCGGAAATTGGAGCTTTGGTGATTATTACAAAAAAGAAGCGATCGGTTGGGCATGGGAGTTGCTCACGAAAGTGTGGAAGCTCGATAAGACCAGACTTTACGCAACAGTCTTCGAGAGCGACGATGAAGCCGCTGAAATCTGGGCAACTGTTACCGATATTGACCCAACACATATTTTGCGTTGCGGAGCAAAGGATAACTTTTGGGAAATGGGCGAGACAGGTCCTTGTGGTCCTTGCTCAGAGATCCACTACGACAATACTTCCGATAGATCAGGTGGTCCGCTTGTCAATGAAGGAAGTCCGGAAGTTATTGAGATTTGGAATAACGTTTTTATTCAAAATAACCGTCTTGCAGATGGCTCACTCGAAGACCTTCCGCAAAAGCACGTTGATACGGGTATGGGTTTCGAGCGTATTTGTGCAGTGATGCAGGGGAAGAAATCCAATTACGATTCAGACGTATTTACTCCGTACCTCAATTGGCAATCGCAAAAAAGCGGGATCGCTTATGGAGCGAATGAAGAAACTGACATCGCGATGCGTGTCATTGCTGACCATGTCCGTGCGCTCTCTTGTGCGATAGCAGACGGTGCATTGCCCGGCAATGAAGGTCGCGGATACGTTCTTCGCCGCATCTTGCGCCGCGCTGCTCGTTATGGAAGAAAGTTAGGTTTCAAAGAGCCGTTTCTTTGTGATCTCTCCGCAGTTGTCGGACAGACAATGGGTGGAGTATTTCCCGAACTCCGCGAACGCAAAGATCTGATCTACAAAGTTCTTCATGGTGAAGAAGAAAGTTTTAATGCGACACTTGATAGAGGGCTTGCTCTCTTTGATGAAATCTCATCACGTGAATCAGAGTCCGAGTCGCCATATATTTCAGGTGAAGAAGCATTCAAGCTCTATGATACCTTCGGCTTCCCGATAGATCTGACACAAGTTCTTGCCCACGAACGCGGACTTGCTATCAATATGCCGCGCTTCGATGAATTGCTTGCTGAGCAAAAGAAGCGAAGCAAGGATGTACATAATGCAAAGAAACATAAAGAGATCGCCTCAACGGAGATCGTCGGTGTTGAATCTGAATTCCTTGGCTATGTCACGCTTGAAGGTGAAGGCAAAGTTCTTCTTGCTTCAGACGATATGGTCGTCCTTGATAAAACACCATTCTATGCAGAGTCAGGTGGACAAGTTTCTGATTCGGGAATTCTCGTCATTGATGGCAATCCATTCCGCGTAACCGATGTCCGCAAACTTGCGGGTGGCACGGCGATCGGTCACGTGATCGAGAATGAAGGTGCGATTATCGGTGAAGGTGCATCTGTTCAAGCGACCGTTGATGGGGCACGCCGTTACGACATCATGCGCAATCACACTGCCACGCATCTTGTACATTCGGCGATGCGGCAGATACTTGGCGATCATGTGCATCAGGCTGGCTCACTTGTCAATGAGAATCAGCTGCGATTTGATTTTGCACACTATCAGAAGGTATCGCCCGAAGAAGTGAAGGCGATAGAAGAACTCGTCAATGAGAAAGTCCGCGAAGCAATACAGCTCAATCATCATCGCAACATCCCATTCGACGAAGCAAAAAAGATGGGAGCGTTGATGTTCTTTGGTGATAAGTACGGTGCACTTGTGAACGTTGTGGATTTTGGTCCATTCTCACGCGAGTTCTGCGGTGGCACGCACGTGAAGAACACATCAGAGATCGGTCTCTTCAAGTTAGTAAGCGAATCAAGCATTGCAAGCGGCACAAGACGTATCGAAGCAGTGACAGGTCGAGGTATTGAGAAGTGGCTTTATGATCAGATCAATAAAGTCGATGAACTCTCGAAAGAACGCGAACAACTCGAAGATGAAAAGCGGAAGTTAGAGAAAGAGATCGCAAAGTTAAAGCTTTCCTCGCGTGCCGATGAAGCGAAAGCGATCGTTGAGAAAGCTAGAGTCTTAGATGGTAGTTCGATCAAACTTGTGACTTCGACGATCGCTGTCACCGATGCAGATGAATTCAAATCGTATGCCGAGATGATGCAGAAGTATATGGGTAATGGACTTATTACTGTCCTCGGTGCGAAGGTTGATGACAAAGCATCGCTCATTGTGATGGTATCGGATGATCTGGTGAAAGAGAAAAAATTCTCAGCAGGGAAGATCGTTGGTGCTATTGCCGAGATCGTCGGCGGCAAAGGCGGCGGCAGACCAAACTTCGCACAAGCTGGTGGCAAGAACCCTGAGTTGATCGGCGAAGCTCTTACGAAATCGGCAAATATCATTCTGGGAATGATGTAAGATGTGTTGCTGGTCATTGTGGGCAAAACGCTCACAATGACGCGTTTTTTTTAATTTGGTCTCCATTCAAACGGATTTTATTCTCTCTATTTGCGTTGTATTTTGTCATGCGCACAATTTGGATTGTTGTTCTCTTTTTTACATTTACGCTTCGGCTATCGGCACAGATCGCTCCGCCTGATTCAGCGCGTAGCCCACTCAGTATATCCTTCACCGGTTTTTCTGGAGATACGGCAACTGCTTTGAAGGGTTTACGGCAGGAGATCGCATCACTATTACCTGCAACGTTCTATAAGCGTATGACACCGAGTTGCAAGATTGTCCTCTTTGCACCGGATAATACGTTGATCCCTATTCACGAAGTGAATTCTTCACTTTCTGTTTTTCCGGCATCAGTAGAAAAACTCTTTACAACTTCGACGATCCTTTGGGCGCTTGGCTCCAAGTATGAATTTACGACGAAGCTTGATATTGCGCCATCTGCTCGTGTGGAAGGAAATGCTGTTATTGGAAATGTCTATCTCCGCCCCAGTGGCGACCCAACGCTCTCCATCCGAGATTTTGATGGACTTGCACAGAAGTTAAAGTCATCAGGGATTACGCAAATAGAAGGTGATATTATCAGTGACCAATCCAGCGATGATATTCTCTCGCCAGATGCAAGAAAGTATTTTTTGGAAGAAGAGAAGAAATTGGAAGAGAGCCATATCAAAGATTCCATTTTAGCAATGTCCGGTGCTGGGGATGTTACAAGTGAAACAGATGCGGAGAATACTGATGTGACAGACGAAAGTTCTGATGAAGAAGATATGGCGGGTTTTTTTTCGAGTTCGCCAAACTTCTTTATCGATCGTAATATCGTCACGATTCGTGTTACTGCCGGAGCGAAGAAAGGTGCACCACTCAGTGTCAGTATTTACCCACCGATCTTATCCGTGAAAGTTGTGAACCGTGGCGGTACAAGTGCCGCTGCGACGGTGAGCCGCAAAAGGGTGAAGGTTGGTAGAGGGAAGAAAGCTAAATGGAAGACAGTCACAAAGCGGACTCGTTCAACATATACATTGCATATATCTACATCTGGTGGTACGAATGATAATAATCAGATTGTGACGATCAGCGGATTGCTTCCAGCGCGAAGTTGCCGAAATTATTCAATGCCAATTCGCAACGTTCCGCTTGCGATGGCTGGATTGTTGAAATGGCGATTGGAGCAAAATGGTATAAATGTGATCGGTACTTCGCGAACAGGAACTCCGCCGAAAACGCAGTTAGAATTTCATACGCTTGCAGAAAAAGGGACACTCCTTCTCGATCTTTTGCAGCAAACCAATAAGCGCAGCGATAATTTCTTGGCGGAGTCTATGTTCCGGAAACTTGCATCCATTGCAGATGTCTCAATAACAAATCCGGCAGAACGCTCGAAGAAAATGATGAAGTCTTGGATGAAAGTCCTTGGCGTTAATACAAAAGATGTAGAATTTGCCGATGGCTCTGGTCTTTCACGGGATAACCACGAGACAGCAAATAGCGTCATTGATCTATTATATGGAATTCGTCAACGCAGAGAAATGTACAACGATTTTCTTTCCACAATGTCGATCGCGGGAATTGATGGGACGACTCGCGGGAGAATGATCCTTACCCCCGCATGGGGCAATGCGCATAGCAAGACTGGTACACTCAACGGCGTCACAGCACTTTCAGGATATGTTGCAACGAGAGACGGCCAATTGGCGGCATATTTTATCACCATGCAAAACTTCGGAGGTGGTGCGGCTAAGTATAAGCAGATACAAGATGCAATTGTAACGAAGCTGGCATCGTTCAGTTATGCTGATTATGTGATGAAATATAGTCCTGAACCAATACCTGTTTCTGTAACCGCGCCAGGTCAATAATACTCAAACCATTCAACACTTGCACGTGAGAGGATCTCGTTTTCAGCAGAAGATGCGGCGGTTGCGACCAGCCCCTTTCGTCTGTGCCTTGCTCTGTATTCCATTCTTTGGGCTACTAGCCCGCGAGCTTTATACAAAAGGAAGTTTTCAAGCGACGAAGAAAATGCACGCCTCGGCAAAGGGTTGTTCATGTCACTCCAAAGATATTTCCAAAGATGTAAGTGTGTGGATCGAAGGACCACAAAACCTCCACCCTGGAGAAAATGCTGTGTACACTATCTATGTGGCAGCGAAGAATAATGTAGGGGCAGGTTTTAATGTTGCCTCTGCACACGGCGAGTTGAAGTCATCAGAAAGTGGAGTCGTTGCTCAAATGGGCGAAGTCGCACAGTCCAAAACGAAACTCAAGATCGCCAGTGATACGATAAAATGGTTTTTTAATTATACCGCTCCACTTGTTAATACGATAACCGATACACTTTTTACGGCAGGGCTGGTATCGGATGATAACGAGAAAATATCAAACGATAGATGGAATTACGGAAATGATTTTATCATTGCTATTGGCGGAAGCGTCGTTGATCCTGATGCAACAGAAACTGAAGAGCTATTTCAGGCATCGCTCTTTCAACGCGAGACCACAACAAGCCCAATTCTTGATCTGGAAATGAGCATTACCGATGTTGCGAAGGTAGATGTTTATACGACCGATGGCAAGTTTGTGATGAACATTAAGAACGAAAAGTTGACGAAGGGTGAACACGTTTTCCCAATTCCATACGGTGGCCTCGAAGGTGGGATATACTATTGCCGCATCACCGTTCGTGACCAAAACGATGCGATTAAATTTTTGATTGTGAAATAAGAAATCCTATGAAGCGAATTATCCTACTTATTGCTCTCTGCTGTTCGATAAATACCTCAGCACAATACATCCTTGCCGATGCATTTCCTTCTGTGACGAAGTTTACATTTCCTGTTGATATGAGCGTCCCAAATGATGGGACGAATCGTTTTTTCGTGCTTGAACAAAGTGGGAAAATTCATGTATTTCCGAAGGCGGGAGCAGCGAATACGCGTAAGGTTTTCCTTGATATTAGCGCTGTGTCATCGCAAGGAGGTGGCGAAGTTGGGCTACTCGGACTGGCATTTCACCCCAATTTCAAAGAGAACAGATTTCTCTATATAAACTATACGTCAAGTAAATCAGGATCTTTGACTTCGTATGTCTCTCGCTTTCAGGTGAGCGCATCAAACCCTGATACTGTTCTTCTTGCTTCGGAAAAAGAGTTATTCACTGTCGCACAGCCATTCTCTAACCATAATGGAGGCTGCCTAAAGTTCGGACCTGACGGCTATCTATATCTCTCTTTCGGTGACGGTGGTTCAGGTGGTGACCCTCAGAACCGTGCACAGAACCGCAAGGAATATCTTGGTAAGATACTTCGCATTGATGTCAACGATACTGCTAATGGGAAGAAATATGGTATCCCGAGTACTAATCCTTATGCCAATGGAACAACAGGGTTTAAGCCGGAAATATTTGCGTATGGACTTCGCAATGTGTGGCGCTTTAGCTTTGATGCTGCGACGGCAAAAATATGGGCAGGGGATGTAGGGCAGGGGTTATGGGAAGAGATCGATACCATTCAGAATGGGAAAAATTACGGATGGAGAATTATGGAAGGAAATCATTGCTATAATCCATCGACTGGT
>JBKJHR010000277.1:0-8593 GCA_046598695.1 Kapaibacterium sp. (SeqCode) | reverse complement strand
TGACGTTTCATCTTAACGTGCTCTCCTGTTGGCATGATCTTTTCATCTTCTGCTACAAGTGTTTGAACAACACATTTCACATTGAAAAAATCAATCACACAATATCCATGAGGATTCAGTGCATTGGCGAAGGAGTTTATCACAGTTTGATGTTCATCATCGCTATCGAAATAACCAAAACTTGTAAAGAGATTGAGTATAACATCATACGAGGCACCGAAAGGCGCGCGAATATCTCCTTGCTTAAAATCAATAGAGATATTACTCTCTTTCGCACGTTTCTCGCCGACAGCTAAGAGCGTATGAGAAATATCTATCCCATGAAGATTTGTATATCCACGTTCCGCTAATGTAATAAGATGCCTCCCTGCCCCGCACGGCACATCAAGAACCGAACGTGACTTATCATCGCCAGTGACACGCTCGATCAGATCGATCATCATAGAGGCTTCGGCATCATTACGCTTGTCATAAAGACAAAGATAGCGTTCGTCCTCGAACCAAGATTTATACCATTCTCCCATTACGCTAGTAGCCTTCCTTCTAATGCTTTGGCAAGCGTCGCATCATCAACAAATTCAAGATCGCTACCGATCGGGATTCCTCGCGCAATACGAGTAACTCTTGGTACGATCGGATTCAGAAGCTTTGCAAGATAGAGTGTCGTTGCCTCACCTTCAACGTTCGGATCAAGTGCGAGAATGATCTCCTTCACTGGTTCATTATCCTCACCTAAACGCAAAAGAAGTTCGCGTATCTTCAGATCATTTGGACCTATACCATCCATCGGCGAAAGTGATCCGCAAAGAACATGATACAGCCCTTTAAATTCATTTGTACGTTCGATAACGAGAACATCATTCGGTTCTTCGACAACACAGATGATCGAGCGATCGCGTCGCGTATCCTGGCAGATCGGACAAGGATCTTCTTCGGTTATATTCGAGCAGACCGAGCACGTGCGTACCTTTTGCTTCAGATCAATGAGAGCATGAGCAAGTGCCATCACATCGTCATTGGTTTGCTTGAGCAAATAAAGCGCAAGGCGAGCCGCAGTTTTCCTGCCGATCGTCGGCAGAGAAGAAAATCGTTCGATCAGTGTTTCGAGAGCGGGAGAAGTATAGAGCATCGTTACATGGAAAATGGCAAGCCAGGGATGTTCGGCATGAACTGCGATGCGACAGTATTGACTTGCGATTCGCCCTCCTCTTTTGCCTTATTCAAAGCACGGTTGCACGCTGTGAGTATCAGGTCTTCAAGCATTTCCTGTTCGTTGGGGTCAATTACTTCCTTTTGAAGTTTGATCGAAACGATCTCGTTCAAACCATTCGCTGTCACCTTCACCATGCCACCGCCAACTTCAACTGTTGCAGTCACGTGCTTCAACTCGGCTTGCGCCTTCGCCATTTCTTCTTGCATCCGCTGAACTTGCTCCAGCGCCTTCATCATGTCAGGATTCATTGTATATATATAAAGATAAGTTAATCTAAAACGAGATGGAGAGGCGTTTAGTTGAGAAGGAATGAGGATCGAGATAGGTGGATATTACGGGCAATCCCAGTTATCACCTCTCCCCTCACAGAAATGTGCTATTTTTGCGATATAGCCTATGAACATTCTCGAACAACTTCTCGAAAGAGCCAAAACGCGCAATGCACATATTCTTCTCGGCGATGCTACAGATGAACGCATGCTCCGCGCCGCGCGTATCGCTACGGATACAGGTCTTGCGAAGGTCACGCTCATTGGCGACCCAACTGAAATTGCAGAAACAGCCGCTACCGAGCACATAGATATTTCTGATATACACATTTGGTCGACAGTAACCTGCCCGATCATTGATACTCTCGTATCATTGTATTACAATGCCCATGAATCGAAAATATCTGACATCGAAACGGCACGGGCAGAGATCTTGGCGAACCCTCTTCTTTTTGGAGCGTTGATCGTTACCAATGGTGATGCTGATGGAATACTTGCTGGCTCGCTCTCGACAACAGCAAACGTTATTCGTGCTGGACTTCGTGGAATAGGTATTGCCTCGGGGATGCGCGTTCTATCGAGTATGTTCTTAATGCACTTTCCAGCCATTCCAGGATTACGCAATGAAGACATGGTCTTTGCATTTGCTGACGGCGCCGTTATTCCCGACCCTGACCCCTACCAACTCGCCGACATTACGATTTCCTCTGCACATACATACTCCCAGCTCACCTCCAACGAACCACGGGTTGCGATGTTATCATATTCAACAAAAGGAAGCGCATCAAGCGAGTCAACCAAGAAGGTTGTGACTGCGGTTGAGATAGTAAAAGAGAGAAAACCCGAGCTTCTTATTGATGGCGAATTACAATTCGATGCGGCATTCATTCCAAGCATTGCTGAACGGAAAGCCCCGGAAAGCAGTATCGAAGGTAAGGCAAACGTTTTCATCTTCCCAAATCTCGACGCGGCAAATATTGGCTACAAGATCGCCGAACGCCTCGGCGGTGGGCAAGCGATAGGACCAATACTACAAGGACTCGCCAAACCTATGAACGATCTCTCCCGCGGCGCAAGTGTGGATGATATCGTCACAATGATAGCGGTGACGGCGTTGCAAGTGTAAGAGTAATTTTTAGTCTTGAATAAAGTAAGTATTCCATGAACGAACCCGATCAAGGTAAAAACAAACTTCCGCGCAACGTCATTTGGCTTTCATTTGCGAGTTTTTTCAATGATGTCTCGGGTGAGATCATCATTCGCGCATTGCCATTATTTTTGGCTGGTACGCTCGGTTTAGGGTATTCCATCATCGGACTCATCGAAGGTTTTGCCGAATCTACTTCATCATTCCTAAAAATATTTTCCGGATGGTATAGCGACAAGATCCGCTCACGCAAATCAATGACCGTTCTCGGATATTCCATGACGGCGATTGCGCGTCCGCTTTTGCTCGGAGTCAATGCCTGGGTACTGCCCTTTCTTTCGCGCTTCCTTGACCGCGCAGGTAAAGGTATCCGCACTGCTCCGCGTGATGCACTCATCGCGGATTCAGTCTCCGAAAAAGAACGCGGCAGAGCCTTCGGATTCATCCGCGCACTCGATCCCGCTGGGGCTGTTGCTGGTTCGCTGATTGCCGCAGGTGTTATTTATTTCATGGGCGATGGTACGCTCTCAGGTAAGGCAATATCACGCGACGTATTCAATACGCTCATCTATTTCGCAATCTTGCCAACGTTCATTTCCGTTGTTCTCATTTTCATATTCGTCAAAGAACCGCTGCGCCATAAGAGTATTGGCGCGAAAGTATCGGCACCGTTTATGAAAGTGATGTCGCATAAACGCTTTCGCACCTATCTCATCATCCTTTTTATTTTTACACTCGGTACTTCGAGTGATGCCTTTCTTATTCTTCGTGCCAACTCGCTCGGTATCGGACCTCTGGAGATATTCCTTATCTACGCTATGCTCAATCTCATCAGTGCATTTGTCAGCTACCCCGCAGGAATTCTCTCAGATAAAGTAAGCCGACGTAAGATCATCCTCGCAGGATGGATACTCTATGCACTTGTCTATATCGGTTTTGCTTTTGCAACCGCAGAGTGGCATGTATGGGGACTCTTTCTCGTCTATGGTGTTTTCTTCGGACTTACCGAAGGCGCAGAGAAAGCGCTCGTCGCCGATCTAGTCCCACAAGAAATGCGCGGCACAGCGTATGGACTCTATAATGGTGTAGTCGGTATCGGACTTCTTCCGGCAAGCTTAATTGCCGGAGCATTATGGGAAAGCTACGGAGCAGAAGCACCTTTTCTTTTTGGCGGAATAATGGCTTTTCTCGCTGCAATTATGATCTCAAGAATCTCTTTACATAAGAACACAGCCGCTCTCTCTTAACAATGTCAGAATTCTCTTATGTTAGCAGAACGACAGGTCTTTGCCGTATTTTTGCTCTACGATGAATATACTTGTAACCAATGATGACGGAATCAATGCGCAGGGAATCAGCGCACTTGTCGAGGCTTTGAAGGAAATTGCTGATGTGATCGTCATGGCACCGCTTGGAGAGCAATCAGCTGTTGGTCATGCGCTGACGGTCAGCCTCCCTCTTCGTGTCACAGAGTATCAAAAGAACGGCGAATTCTTCGGCTTTGCTGTAAGCGGCACACCTGCCGATTGCGTCAAGCTTGCTCTGCGCACATTCTTGAAAGAAAAAAGTCTTCCCTATCCTGATATAGTAGTAAGTGGAATCAATCACGGCCGCAATACAGCTGTGAATGTGATCTATTCCGGCACCGTAAGTGCCGCTACAGAGGCAACTGTTCTCGATGTGCCTGGGGTAGCGATCTCGCTTGCAAGTTATCATCCAAATGCAGATTTTTCTGGGGCAGCAGAATTCATCAAACGCTTCGTCCCAGAAGTTGTGAAGCATGGATTACCAAAGGGGACATTGTTGAACGTGAATGTTCCTTCCCTTCCGCCAGAGAAGATCAAGGGGGTGGTATTTACGCGTCAAGGAAAGTCTTATTGGGATGATACGTTCGAGCAACGCCGCGATCCGCATAACCGCCCATATTATTGGCTCAAGGGTACGTATCATTATGTCTAAAGCGAAGTAGATGGGGATGATATAGACTTGCATAATGATAAGATCAGCATCTCACCCTTACACTATGATCTGACAGACTACGAATTTCTTGAAAAGATGAAGACAGAGTGGAGGACGAACTTTTAAGATGCTCATTCTTCGCGAAGCCGGGGCAGCGATACGCCGCACGCCATTGATGTCAATAATGACAGCATTTGTTATTGCTGTCTCACTTGCCATTATTGGTATTTTCGCATTACTCTCGCTCCGCGCCAATGAGCTGTTGACCGAGTTCAAGAAGAAAGTCACAATAGAAGTATATTTCGAGCCTAACGTTTCAAGCCTTGATGCTCGGAATACTGCTGACGGTTTTGTGAAGGGGTTAAAGGATGTTCTCTTATATACCTTTATCACAAAAGAAGACGCGCTAAAAGAATATGTGGAGCGTTCGGGCGAGGATGTCGAGAGAGTCTTAGGCTATAATCCATTTCCCTCAGGATGTAGATTAAACTTCACAAATTTAACATCAGCAAAGATAAAAGATGTAACAGAAGAGCTTTCGAGAGTCGCAGGTATCAAAGATATTATGGTTGACCGAAAAACGCTTGCCGAACTTGAAAAACGTCAAGCAACACTCGAAACATTGACATACGCTCTTGGGGGTATATTCTTTGCGATCGCCTTTGCAATCGTCGCGGCGACGATCCGCCTTGCCATGCAATCTCGTCGTGAAGCTATCCGAACCATGAGACTCCTCGGTGCGCGCCGAAGCACTATCATACTCCCATACTTCATCGAAGGTGGGTTTGCCGGACTCATTGGCGGACTTCTTGGCGCAAGCCTACTCTATCTTTTCCATGAACAGATGCTCCCCGGCATAGCACCAGAGCTCGTCACAGGACTGATGAAGGGCGAAGAATTGTATATTGTTATTGGCTCTCTCGTTGCGGCAGGGTTGGTGATCGGGGCTGCGGGAAGCCTCATCGCATCGCTAAGAACTGCGAGATAATCATTCTTTTTCGACCCCCAAAATTCGACTATAAAACGAAGTAATAGAACCACTGCCCATAATCTTCGTAAATTTGCATATCTGAACAGTCTAACTTATGGCATATACACCTAATCACGAACCAATCGGTTCTTGGTCAAAGATCACTTTGGCATACCGGAAACACTCCGGGTCGCTCGCATATATTCTACACCGAATCTCCGGAATCGGTCTTGTAGCATATCTCTTCCTACACATTTTCGCTCTTTCGGGCTTAACAAAGGGGCGCGCCGCCTTCCAAGAGGAGATGGCACTCTTTACAACGCCCCCATTCAAATTTTTGGAGTGGGTACTTGGCGCATTAGTCATGTTCCATGCCTTCAACGGTATCCGTATCGCCGTCGTTGATCTGGGTCAGGGAGCACGTTACCATAAAAAGTTACTTGCCGGAGTATGGATCATGGGTATTGCCGTTATCGGCGGTATGTTCATCCTCATTTTTCAGGAAGAGATCTTCGGACACCCACTTTTTTAAGATTTTGCGACAATGGAAAACAATAAATCAACAAAACATTTGCGGTCATACGCAAAAGGCAAAAAGTCCGGAGCAAGTGCTTGGATGTTACAGCGTCTTTCGGGTATTGCCCTCGTCTTTTTGACGATCGGTCACTACGTATGGATGCACTACTCGCCAAAGAGTGGGCATGATTTCAACTCAACAGCTGATCGCTTAGCTAATCCTGTCTTCAAAGGTCTCTACATTGCCTTTATTACTATTGGTATGTATCATGGCTTACAGGGTGTGTGGAATATCGTTCGAGATTTCAAACTCAAGCCTTGGCTAACCTATGCTATCTTCGGCGTCGTTATGACTCTCGGAATCATCTTTGTTGGCATTGGTTGGAATACCGTGTTGAGCTTCGACCCGACGAAACCATAAAGATCATTTTATCGAACAGATGCCACAAGGATTATTCGTCCACGATCAGATCACCCTTCAAGCGGATCTAGCGAAAGTATGGGATGCTTTGACAAATCCTGAGCAAACCGTCAAATACATGTTCGGCACGGCACTCCGATCAACATGGAATGTTGGTGATGAAGTGCTTTGGACTGCAATGGTAAAGGATCAGGAGATTACCATTGTTCGTGGAAATGTACTGAAAGTTGATCCCGAAAAATATCTTGAATATACTGTCTTTGACCCGAACATGGGTATCGAAGATAAACCCTCCAACTATCTTGTAGTGACCTACGAACTCACGTCATCCGATGGCACGACAACACTTACTATCACACAAGGTGACTTTGCCGCAGTTGAAAATACGCTTGCTCGATATGATGATACCATAAAAGGTTGGAAGCACGCCTTGCAAGGTATCAAAGAAATTGTCGAAGGATAATTTTCTTCATGTGAGTACGCTAGAACCTCATTTCTTCATATCGTCCGCCGATTTCCGAAATTGGCTCGAAAAGAACCACCTGAAGGCAACAGAACTAATTGTTGGCTTTTACAAGAAGGATTCAGGCAGGGCGAATATGACATGGGCACAATCTGTTGATGAAGCACTGTGTTTTGGTTGGATAGATGGTGTCAGACGTCGCATTGATGATGAGAGTTACTCTATACGGTTTACACCTCGCAAGCAAAAAAGTAATTGGAGTGCGATAAATATTAAACGGGTGGCGGAGTTAACAGAGATAGGCTTAATGCATCCTGCCGGATTACAAGCATTTAATTTTCGAGAAGATAAACGATCAGTTATTTATTCGTACGAGCAAGAGAATCGCGAACTTCCTCCTGAAATGCTTACACTATTTCAAAAGAATAAAAAAGCATGGGCATTCTTTGCAAAACAAGCGCCTTGGTATCAGCGAACTTCGATACACTTGGTTATAAGCGCAAAACGTGAAGAGACACGCACTAAACGACTTGCAAAACTTATTGAAGATTCATCGAAGGGACTGCGAATTGCCTCACTTCGTCGAAATGACAAACTGAATAAATAAAAAATGATGGACGAATCAGCACTTCAATCTATAGCGGCTCAACTTCGCAAACCAGTTGGTGATGCTGGAAAAGAAATGGCAGAAAGGATGAATGTCAGCAATCATCTCATGAATATGTGGACCTTTGAGAAACTCCGTATTTCTCCGAGCGACAACATCCTCGAGATCGGCATGGGCAACGGTCTTTTCGTCAAGGATATAGCGAGCGTTCATTCATCTGTCAAATATACAGGCTTTGACTATTCCGAGACGATGGTCGAAGAAGCAACTCGCCACAACCCACAGTTTATCGAAAATGGACAAGTGCAGTTCGTACAAGGAAGTGTTGATGCACTTCCCTTTTCGGAGAATGCTTTTAATAAAGCATTCGCTGTGAATGTCATTTATTTCTGGGAAACACCAGAAAAGGAGCTAGCAGAGCTTCATCGCGTATTGACACCACATGGAATGCTCATCATCACGGTCAGACCTGAATCCACGATGCATCTATACCCCTTCGCGAAATATGGGTTCACACAATACTCCGAAAGATCGTTGTCAGAATTGCTCTCACGTTCAGGCTTCCGTGTAACAAATGTGGTAGAAATGCCTGAACCAGAAATGGAAATAAATGGGGAAATAATTCAGAGAGCAACTCTCATTATTTCATCAGAAAAGTCAGATCTTCCCAAACTTCCGTAATCGCAAACTGTTGCCAATAACTGTTACATCACTAAATGCCATTGCAAGTGAGCCGATCATCGGATTAAGCAAGATCCCAAATGGAATGAAAAGAATGCCCGCCGCAATTGGAATGCCAAGGGAGTTATAAAAGAAGCTAAAGAACAAATTTTGTTTAATTACAGAAAATGTTTTGCGGGAAAGCTCTATTGCATTGACGACAGACATCAGATCATCTCGCATCAACGTAATATCAGCGGCTTCCATCGCTACGTCGGTTCCGCTTCCGATGGCAAAACCTACGTCTGCCTGCGCAAGTGCCGGTGCATCATTGATCCCATCTCCGACCATGCCAACTTTCTTTCCTT
>JBKJHR010000157.1:0-9322 GCA_046598695.1 Kapaibacterium sp. (SeqCode) | reverse complement strand
TTTTGCGCGGGTAGGGAATTCAGGATCAACTCTGACGAGTGTATGCTCGCTGATGGCAGGGATGTTTGAGCGAAGCGGAAGTACCTTCGCACCCGCAGGCATGATATGATCTGTTGTGATATTATCACCCATCTTCAAAAGTACTTTCCCATGAAGATCATCTGGGACTGCGCCAAATTGCGGAAGTGGCTTGATGTTCGGTCCGCGTGAGATGGTAACGTTCGATCTATCAGCAGGCGGAGCGATGAGCATATCGTCATTGACGATCATTTCTTCCGGTTCGCCGATATATTTCCATGCAATGCCGAGATCGCGTGGGTCGGTGATGACACCCATAAGCGCAGAAGCGGCGCAGGTCTCAGGACTTGCGAGATAGACTTTCGCATCTGCCGTGCCAGAGCGTCCCTCGAAGTTACGATTGAACGAACGCACTGATACAGAACCCGATGGCGGTGCTTGTCCCATGCCGATGCAAGGTCCGCACGCTGATTCCAAGATACGCGCACCGGAAGTAATGATGCTTGCAAGCGTCATATCCTTATCACGCGCGATCATCTCGAATACTTGCTTCGAGCCTGGTGTGAGCGTGAAGCTCACTGAAGGATGGATAGATTTATCCTTCAAGATATACGCTGAAATTCCAAGATCGTGATAGCTTGAGTTCGTGCAGCTTCCGACGCAAGCCTGTGCAAGCGGCGTACCAGCAACGTCGCGGACTTTCACGACATTATCAGGCATGTGCGGCTGTGCGATCATCGGCTCTAATGTGTTGAGATCGATCTCAACGCTCTCATCATATTCGCAGCCTTCATCGGCTTTCATTGCGACGTAATCTTTCTCGCGCTTTTGCGACTTCAAGAACGCTAATGTCTTTTCATCAGAAGGGAAGAGCGATGTCGTTGCACCAAGCTCTGCGCCCATGTTGCAGATCGTGAAGCGATCACTGATCGAAAGTGAGTGTGCGCCTTCTCCGTAATACTCAACGATGCGCCCTGTTCCGCCTTTGACGGTCAAGCGGCGAAGCATTTCTAAGATAACATCTTTGCCTGTGACCCAATCCTGCAACTTTCCTGTGAGCTTTACGCCGACAACTTTCGGCATACCCGTCCAAAACGGCTGACCAGCAAGTGCCATAGCGATGTCGAGTCCGCCTGCGCCCATAGCGATCATTCCGAGTCCGCCGCATGTCGGTGTGTGCGAATCCGAACCGAGCAGTGTATCACCCGGTACGCCGAAACGCTCGCGATGAACTTGGTGGCAAATGCCATTACCCGGACGTGAGAAATGTAAGCCGTATTTCGCCGCAACGGTCTGCAAATACTGATGATCGTCAGCATTCTCGAAGCCTGTCTGGAGCATGTTGTGATCAACGTAGCTGACCGAGACTTTCGTCTTGATACTATCCAAGCCCATAGACTCGAACTGGAGGTATGCCATCGTTCCCGTAGCATCCTGCGTCAAGGTTTGGTCAATGCGGAGCCCGATCTCGGTGCCCGGTGCGGGAAGCGTATCGTGTGAGACAAGATGTGCGGAAAGAATTTTATGTGTTAGGCTTTTCATATCGTTTTAGAGGTAGGTTGTTATCTTAGATAGATGATAACAAAGTTGGATAAGGAAAGATTTATATAGTGATGTCTTCACGACGGTGAGGAATGAGAACGATAATACTGAGGTAGCCGAATACAAAAAGCCGCATCTTGCGATACGGCTTTTTTCTGTAGCGGGGGCAGGACTTGAACCTACGACCTTCGGGTTATGAGCCCGACGAGCTGCCAACTGCTCCACCCCGCGATCAAATTGTTGAAAATCTACCCTTTTTCATAAGGGAGTGCTACAACTTGTATTACGCACTCAAGGTTCCATTGTTACCTAATAGCCCACCATCCGCCCCAGAATCAGGTATATTTGTAGTTGGAATTATCTAATGGCAACGCATTTCTCCCCATAATGGGACAGGTAACATCGCGCAAAGCAGAACTTCGTCTTTTTATCTCAAGCACGTTTCGTGACTTGCAGGATGAGCGCGAGTACCTCATAAAAAAGGTCTTTCCCGAATTGCGCGCTCTTTGTCGCTCCCGCGGTGTGACCTTTACCGAAGTTGATCTACGCTGGGGGCTTACCGATGAGCAGCAACGCTTGGGCCGCATCATCCGCACATGCCTTGAGGAAATAGATCGCTGCCGTCCGTATTTTATCGGCATCATCGGCAGACGTTACGGCTGGACGCCGGAATACCATGAGGTAGCGATGGATCCGGAGATACAAGACCGCTATCCATGGATTGAATCGCTGACGCTCGATGGTGGAAGTCTTTTGGAGATGGAGTTCACACATGGTGCATTGAATGGCCGCGGCGAGACCGCATATTTTTATCGCCGCACCGAAGAGAACGGGACGATAGATAACCCCGAACGCTTGGAGCAACTCGTTGGCAAGATCAGCGCAACAGGCAGACCACTTCGCAGCTTCGATACCCCTGAGCAGCTTGGCGAAGCTGTCCGCGCAGATCTGTTGGAGATCATCGAATCAACGTGGTCGGCAAATGAAGTACCAACTGCTCTCGGACGCGAGCAGCTTGCGCATGATGCGTTCGCGCATAGCCGCCGCCGTGCATATATTGCAAATCCTGAATATCTTCTTCGTTTCAACGAATGGTTTGCATCCGGCAAAACGCCGCTTGTTGTTTCAGCCGAAAGTGGTATGGGCAAAAGTGCGCTCGTCGCATGGCTCATCGCAGAGTATCGCCGCAAACATACCGAAAGTTTTGTGATCGAGCACTACGTTGGTGCATCGGATGACTCCACCGATCATGTCGGCTTCATGCGTCGGATTATTGGTGAGATCAAGGAGCGATACGCACTGCAAGATATTATCCCAACAAGCACCGAAGAACTTGAACGCATCTTTCCCGAATGGCTTGGGCGCATCGGCGAAGTTGCAGGATATGAAAATGATAGCGTCCTCATCGCCTTCGATTCGATAGATCAATTGCAGAATCATTCACAGTCACTTGCGTGGCTACCGAATATCTTTCCGGCAAATGTTCATCTTATCATTTCGTGTAGAGATGGCGAGACACTTGATAAACTATCGACACGCAATTGGCAATCGCTCGAACTGCATCCGCTCAAAGAACGCGAACGCGAAGCCATCGTTGCGCGCTATCTCGGTGAGTATCATAAAGAGCTTCCATCTTCGCTCTTGCAAAAGATAGGCAAAGATGAGAAGGCGGCATCACCGCTTTTCCTTCGCACACTATCCGAAGAGCTTCGCCTATACGGTGAGCATGAAAGTTTGGTGGCGGTCGCAGAAAGTTATCTCAGTGTGCGCGATCTTGATGAGCTATTCATTCGCACGCTCGAACGCATGGAGCGTGATTACGGCGTGAACATTGTTCGCGCGGTGACGATGTCGCTTGCGCTTTCGCGTGCAGGTCTTGCCGAGACGCATCTGCTCGGTGCATCGGGCATTGCCCGTGTCGAGCTTTCGATGTTGCTTCATGCACTTGATTATCATTTGCTCCGCTCGAATGGCAGAGTGAATTTCTTTCACAGATATTTGCAACGTGCGGTGAAGGCGCGGTATCTCTCTGATGCCGATGTTCGCAAAGATGCGCATCATAAGTTAGCTTCGTATTTCTATCAGGTGTTTCAGGAAATGCAAGGCGACCACGCAACAGATATTGATACGTCGGTTATCCGTGAAATGCTTCATCAACTTTCGCAAGCCGGAGATCATGACAGGCTGCGTCAAGCTCTGCTCTCGCCGCTCGTCATAGAGACGATGTTCGATGGTGAGACAGAATATGAATTCTTGCATTATTGGAAATCGCTTGACGTACGCGACATCGCATCGCTCTACGAACAGACATCACTCGGTGCATCACAAGAATTTTCGCTTCGTCTTGCAAAATTATATCGTGCCGTTGGTGCATGGGAAGCGGCAGAGAAAAAATTAGAGATGGTTGTTGCTCATGCTGATGCAGGGCAAATGCTTTCGGCTCTCGGTGCACTAGGCGATCTCCGAATGCTTCGCGGCAAACCGACTCTTGCATTAGAAGCATACGAGAAGGGGCGTGCGTTGGCGATAGAACTTGGCAATGAAGAAGCAGGTGCCGCGGCATCGGGCGGTATTGGTGCTATCCTTCTTGAGCGCGGTGAATATGAAACCGCCATGGAGCAATTCAACGCTATGCTGGATATGTGCCGCAAACAGAATGACCGTCGCGGGATTATTCGCGCACTGGTAAAGATCGGGCAGATCCATTTGAACAAAGGCGAATACGATGCGGCGATGAATGATTATCGGTCTGCATTGCAATGGCTTGAGACGATCGGCGATAGACGCGAAACAGCATTCGTGCTTGGGCAGATCGGGCTTGTCTATTGGAACACGGGTGAGTTCGATAGGGCAATGGATTGCTTCCGCAAAGAAATGCAGAATGCAGAAAATATCGGCGACTCACATGGCTATGCAATGGCAGCCGGGAAGATCGGGCTTGTCGAACTTGACCAAGGTGATCTTGATCGTGCTATCTTAAGCTTCACGAAATATCTTGACCTCACGACAGACTTAGGTTATGCTCGCGGTATCGGCTTTGCTATTGGTGATATTGGTATCGTCCATTTGCAAAAGAAGGAATACGCCGAAGCACTTGCAGATTTTGAAAAAGCATTGACGATCCATTCAGAAATAGACTTTCCTTTCGGGAAAGCACTGTGGCTTCGTTGGAAAGCAGAGGCAATTCTCGAAGGGTATCATGCACATGCATTTGATATCTCATTGCTTCATCAAGCATCAGATTGGGTCAAGACAAGTAAGGAGATCGCCGTAGGAGGCGGCAATAAAGATTCGCTTTTTGATGCTGCAAAAGTCGAAGCAAGAATAGATCACGCACTTGGGGAAAAAGGTAAGGCAAAAGATGCGCTCATTACAATTCTTACGGGAACGACAGAAGAAACGAAGCAAGCTGCATTACATTTTTGGTTGTGGAAATTATCTTCACCACAACAAAAAGGGGAAGATGTCGATCTCCCCCCATTGCTGACACAAGATGAACGTGCTCTGCATAAAGCCAAAGCACGTGAATTATTTCATACTCTTACCGAGCGCACACGAAAGCATCTATATGCAACGCGTCTTGCGGAGTTAGAGCAAGAGTAACGATCAAACATCGCCAAGCCCGTCAATATCTTTGAGCAAAGGCTGACCCGTTAATGCATTCGAGACAACTCTGCCTGACATCATTCCCGCTTCGACACAACCAGCATTCAAACCATTATACGTCCAATCACCGGCAAGATAGAGGTTGTCGAATCCTGATTGTCCGCCATTGAGACGATATGCCGTGCTATTTTTTACAGAGAGAACATATCGTTCGGATGGGTCAATATTCGCACGATAGAAAATATCCACAACAGAGTTACGATCAAATCCGCCGTCTTTTGTGACATCTTTTGTCCACCATGTCGTCGCATTATCTTTTAACCATACTTCGCTTGCGGCAGTAACAGTTTCTAATGCAATTACCGGCGTATCTGTTTCTGATGAGGGAGGGATTCCGCCTTCCATCGGTCCGCAAAAGTAGGAGACATTGCGAATATTCGCAGAAGCAGGCCACGATTCACGCGGAATAAGCTGACTCATATCAGCCCATGTATTCATTGGGTCAACATACGCATCCATGACAGGGCTTTCAGCATCCCAACCTAATTCAGAAAGGTCTTTATTCATCCATGTTTGGAATGCCATGGTGCGAACAGTTTCAAGTTTCGTTGTCATGTTCTGCCATGCCGTGCTTGCTGCTACAAGTTCGTTGCACAGAAATGGAATACTTCCAAGCGATATACCGAAGATCACATCGTCAAAATCTTTTCCAACTTCGAGTGTGATGTCTTGATCTTGCCATGTTGTGTAAAATGATTCAAGGTTGACACCTTGCTCTTGTAATTCTTTACCCTCTTTGAGTTGATCGTAGTTCGGATCGCTGGGCCAGCAATCAAGATCAACAACATCAACATACGGATCATACTCCGTATCGCCTTTGATGACGGTTGCTTGTTTGCCCATTACGATATTCGCTACGGATTTACCATCAGCAGAAAGTCCAAGATTTTTTACTTTATGAAAGAATTTGAATTTCACACCACGCTTTGTTAAAGCTTGATGAAGCGGCGTGAAGATCGTATCGCCCATACCTGCTTGCATTTTCCAGAATATCGCACCTTTATAGGTAAGGACAATGCGGAAAATGCAGCGAATTGCCGTTCCTGCGGCAAAGTCTGCATTCGGGATCCCGGGTTTACCATCATGGTAGGCGAAGACAAGATCGTAGAGACCCTTCATCAGTGGTGATTCAACGGTCAATGTCAATGCACCGTGACGTGTCAGCCATTGGCGCAAGTCCTCATCATCAAGTGAATCAAGTTTTTGCGGATGAAAGAGCACACCATCTTTGAGCAAGCCCATTGTCATCGTCGCACCCGTATCTATTAAGATCACGAAGCGAAGCACTTCGATATCCGTATCGGCAAGTTTGACAAATTCACGACGTAACCAATTGAGGAGTTCATCAAGAAGATGGATCACGAATGAATGATCTTTCGCATTATGATTTTGGGGATTCGGATCAAGTTTTTCATAGGTAGCGATCAAGACATTCAGCACATCCTCACCAAGAGTCAATGCCCCAAGCTCTACATCGATCGAAGCGTCACGCACAAAATGTGCGATCCATTGTAGCGCATTTGTATGCTCAGCTGTGCCTGCTTGTGATTGGAGATGATGATGGAATGTAGAATTCATCATGTATTCCTTCATCCATTTGATCGTCATGCCGATGAATTCCCACAGCGAAGGAATCGGTGCACCTTTACCGGGAATAAGATCATTCGTCGGAAATGTAAATGCCCACGGATACCACTTCTCTTTGAACTCTTGGGCAAGAACAATATAGCTATGCTGTTTGAAAGCATCTTGCCATGTTGCAAGTGGAGTGCCCGGCGGACGTCCCATTTCTTGATATGCTTTCTGAATAGCATCGAACGAATTGTTGTAACAACCTAACCAGATGTGCAACCCATGCTCTTCAATGCGGCCATACGGCGGACGGCGTCCGCTTGCGCCTTTGCCGCCTAATCGCCAGCCCATTTGATAGACGGTGATGCTCTCAAATTTCTCTTTCCAATTCGGGTCGTTCGTAATTTCAAAAGCAGAGGCGAGTGCGCCAACTCCGCCGCCTAAGATCGCCAATTTTTTCGGTTGTCCGTTTACCATAACGTGTGGGGATAATGATGTGAATAGTATGAATGAGAAATAAATGTATTTAGCTTGTCACGATCTGCGTACCATTGCCGATCTCAAAATCATAACTTACCCAAAAGCTAAGATTCGAGCAAAGAGCTCCCGATGCCGCAAAACCAAGATCGGAGCGGATGGGATGACTGTCGCAGATCTCAATATTGACATCGTATGCTTCAGCGAATACTTTTCCGCCATGAAATGCATTGGACTTCGCTTCTGTCTCCACGACAGCTTGAAATTGTGCATGAGCGGGGTCAGTTACGTCGCGGAATTCTTTTAAGAACACCATGGGGATACGTAAGTGAAGCAAGTCTTCAAGCGAATCCATCATCAACTTCGCATTGCCAAGAAGATTGAGTCCGTCATCAGCAATGGTCACGATCTCTTTTACGAATTCTTCAATACTGCTCCACGTGTCACTTGCTAAGACGTGAGCTACACTTTCGCCTTCGACTTTATTTACCTGTACTAATCGAACAACTTCGCCTTGTGTATCTGGAGAGAACTTCCGAAGAACAAGTGTATCAATTGCGGCGAAGAGATCAGTGCTCTCGGGGCTTTTCGGAAGTGTGACAGTGCCAATGCCCTTGGGGAAGCCGTATAGCTCTCTGCCCATTGCGAATGCGTAGTCATTATCGACCCAAATATATGGAAGCATCCAATACATTCGTTTTGCTTCTGTATCGATGACAAGCATCCAAAATGCAATTTCTTGCTCGGCAAACCATCCCATATTGCTATATGGTGGTGTTGTGCATCGCAATGAGGGCAGCGCACAGCACGAGAGCATCACGAACGGGCCGCCAGCAACGAAACGCTTCTTGCCAAGCGGTGCATTCAAGTATTTATCGCAGACACCTTGCAGCTTCGTGATGTCGGCATCAAGCAAAAAAGAATACTGCTGAACATTATCAGCAATAAACGGCGGGACGAACACCAGTTCGCCTCCACGATCAATATATAAAGGTTTACTCATGGGGATTGTGGGTTACGAAATGCAGTTGTGTAAAATTGTATTAGACTTCGACGATCTTTTTTGCCTCTTTGACAAATGCCGCATCGAATCCTTCGGTGAACTTTGCAAGAGTATCACGGACAAGTTGTATGCCTTCCTTCTCTTTGTTCTTACTTTTCAGGATCTTTGCGAGTGAAGTGGTCGCTGCTAATTCTCGTGAGAGTGCACCATTCGTCTTTGCATAAGCAAGCCCATGACGAATAGCTTCTTCGGCTTCATCAGTTCTGCCAGCAAGATGCAAGCAATTTCCTCGGACACGATACAGATCGATCTCCGAAGCAACTTCATTGATCTCTTTCGCAAGGATGATAGCACCATCAACGACTTCAAGAGCTTTACCAACTTGATCATCCAAACACAATGATTCTGCATAGAGATTGAGGAATGCCGGACGCACAAGAACAGAGCCGATCATATTCCAACCGTCTAATCCTGCTTCAATGACCGGAAGTCCTTTCTTGGGATCATCCAAATGGCTTATCGCCCAACCTTGTACAGACATTGCCGCAAAAAGCCAGAACGGATATGCCTGCTCAGTGCAATACTCAACGGTTTTTGTCGCACCCGGAAGGGCTTTGGCATGATCTTGGTTGAGCATGTCAAGCGTAAAGCCAAACGCTAATGCCCATCCGATGCTAAATGGATGGCGAAGCATCTCGGCAAGAGTCAGTGCTGCCTTTCCTGCTTCAAATGCCTTATCAGGAAAACCCATTGACCACAAGGCATAGAGCTTATAACAATGTGCGGCAACGCCGGGATCTTGGCCATAGATATACGCATCAATATGATGACGTTCGGGGTCGTAGATCTCTTCAGCTTTATTGAGATTCTCGATAGATGTTTCAAAATTCCCAAGCCAAAACTCCGTATTGCCAAGCGTCCAATGCGCTTCGACAAGCATTCCCGTATCATGCGATTCACTTCCGAGCCGTTTCATTTCCAACGCAAGATGCCGTGCTTTCAGCAAGTCACCACGCACAAGATAATACACCCACTGACCCCATA
>JBKJHR010000136.1:0-9151 GCA_046598695.1 Kapaibacterium sp. (SeqCode) | reverse complement strand
CTAAAAACAAAGAACGAATATGACAAAGGGCACGGGTGTGAGAGATACCCGCGCCCTTCGTGAGAATCATTATGTTGCGGCGGTTACTTTGTCACCACAACCATCTGGCGGACGGACGTTGAGCCGTTCGCAAGTTCGACGTAGTATGTGCCACCTGCAAGTGTGCTTAGGTCAAGCCCGAGCGTACCATCAGCGATGTGTTTTTGCGAAAGGACGTTACGTCCGAGCGCATCAAAGACGGTAATGATAGCATCACCATCTGTACCGCTGATCGTCGCTTTGACTTCGCCATGGGCAGGGTTCGGGAAAACGCTAAGCGCGAGTTTGATCTCCTCACCAAGCGCACCCGCAGTTGTTGTGCCAAGTACTTTACGTGAGCCATCAAGATCTGTCTCCCACAATCTGTATGTAACAGATGTCCTCGGCGCAGCTGCATCGAGCGATACGTATGAAGCGCCTGTCAGTGAATTCTTACCCATCACTGAGCCGATATTATACCAGCCATCAGGTGTTTCGCGTTCGATCTCATAGCTCTGCAAATTCTGTTCTTTTGCCGAACGGAAATTGAGTGCCACATCACCCGCTACAGTGCGCTTCGCCGTGAAGCTGATAAGCTCGACAGGAAGATACTGTGATGAGCCTGTAAAGACAAGACGCATCATCGGCAGTATTGGTCCACCACCAGTGATATTCTTTGCAAAGTCATCATCAAAATATGGAGCGTTGCTATTGTTCGGGTCTAAAAACAGTGTATCGATACCCGGATAGAGCGCATCATATTTCAGCGGTGTTCCATTATCAGACTTCACCCACATCAATGACTTTGACGCATCACCACCGAGCGAATTGCCCTGTGTCATTGTAAAATGAAGTGTGTAGATCGAATCGGAAAGAAGATAGACCGAAGCAAACGTCTGGCGATTCCATCCTGCCGTGATCGCATTATACGAGAATGAACGTGCCGCGAGTTGTACGCCTGAAGGTCCACTGACAGTAACAGTCCAATTCGTTAATCCACTTGCAGATAAATGATAGAATGCAAATCCTTTGAGTGAATCGCTCTTGATCGGCTTGAAAAGATACTTGAAGTTTCCGTCAGCAGTCACCATCGTGCCCGCAGTATCAGCGACACCATCATCAAGCCCATAGGTATCATCAATATTGAGAATACGTGTGAAGCTTGCGGTATCATTATCTTTTTTATAGTCCGTGAAGACCTGCTCGATCGTTGCCTTCCCTACAAATGCACCGCCTTGTGAGCCTTGAATATCCCATATTGGCATTGTGATCGTCGTGTCGGTTCGTGCACCGGGCGAAATGAATGACTGCGTCCTATGGTAGATCTCTCTTCCGAGTTGGTCTTTCATTACCAAGCGAACAATATAGAACGTCGATCCAACAGAAAGTCCGTTGCTTGCGATGCGAACTTTCGGATAGAGATTGATAACATTACGCGGAACACGTGTATAATTTCCTGCTCCGAGATCAATACCGATCGGCTCAAGATCCGAGATCAGTTTTTGTCCGGCTGTTGGCGCATTGATCTGTACCTCATCAATAATGAAGTTATCCTGATCTTCAAATGGATATCCATAGAGCGTTTGGTCTGTTTTTCCTGCTACGCGGAAACGGAAACGCGAGTGATTATGGATATAGGTACTCGGAATTTGTAGCCAGTATTTTTGGGTGCGGTAATCATGTCCGCCGTAAATTTTTCCAATGGCTACCCACGCACTTGTTGCTGGATTATATGTTGCTGCAGTGGAAGGAATGGCTTCGATCATCAAGCTATCACCGCTTACCACTCCCGATGCGCCATTATCCTTACGAATTTCCGGACCGCTTTGTGTGCGATTATTGATACCAGCTTGCATACTATCGGTCTTCGCTCCGCGCTGATAGCTGAAAGAAAGATAGACGTTTGATTTACCGGAAATATCGATCGGTCCTGTTGTCATCGTGTCACCAGCTCCATTGGGATAGAGTCTGCCAGCAAGATTCGCCCGATTCATCTGAAGCGATTGCGTTGCTTGTGGTGCAGGCGGATCAAAGAATAGAAGATTACTGCTATCAACATTCACTCCCTGCCCGACCCATGAACAGCGGTCTAACGTCACAAAGTCATCATAGAATGGGAATGCTAGTGAACCAACGGACACAAAATCACGAGTCATGACATTATCCGGTACCCAGTTGTCAACGCCAAAACTTGGGAGTGAGAACGTCACGGTCAAGCGGTAAGACCCACACTTCCATCCTTGCTCCACTCTCCCTGTATCAGAATAGATGGCACCCGGATCAACGTTAAAACTATCCACGCTTAAATACACACTTGAGCCAGTGGCGAGATTCGTTACCTGCTTTGAAGCCACAATTTTATGTGTAACGCCGTCAATATTCTGTACCTTCACGATCGGCGCAAACACATTCGTTGCCAATTCATAGCCATCATACGGAGGATAGGTGATCGCATTGGCAGCGATATAGTTATCGATCTCACGCATAAATTTTACTGCAAGATTTGTATGCAGATCAAGTGCATAGATCGATGAGCTGTAGCTTCGAGCATAATAGATACCACGATCAAGATATGTGGCGCCCGAGGTGCCATTAAAGCTCTGGACACCGATCGTGGCTTGCTCTTGGAATATCTTCGCTGCCGGAACGCCGGACATACTTCCGTTGAATGATCTGTAATTGATCGTCACTGATGAATCTGCATTTGCAAATGCAATTTGGAACGTGGCACTGACCTTGCCAAGAGTATTCTTCAGAAAGAGATTGTAGAATGTCACGTAGCATGAATCTGTGGTCATGCGGTAAAAAACCTTTGATGTATCACCAGTTGTGCGAAGCTCCATATCGCTCCATAAGCCAGCGACGAGCGAGCGGTAATCAAACATAAGCCCAGTAGGAAGCTTGATATTTTGGGTTGCGGTGTTTCCTGTATCAAAGCTCACATATCCGTTTGCACCGATATATTTCGGCGGAAGCAGGACGGATGTGCCCATATAATTAAAACGGATAGAATCCGGCGAAGTAACGATAGCCCAACCATTATCAGTACCGTTGACGAACGTACTGACACGTCTCCACTTTGCGGCATCGTAGGCTGTATCTACGAAGTTATATGTAGGAGTGCGAGGATGATTATCATCCGAATCAACAATAAAGAATTGTAATGTCGGCGAATTGGCGTTAGCGGGGTTGCCGCGTCTTGCGAAACTTAGCGTCGTGGCGAACGCTACAATCAAGAAACACAACAAGAATTTTGTAACGAATTTCATAATACTTACGAAAAAAAGAGTATAGACAACTCCAAGATAACATCTTGGGACTACAAAGTTACAAAATTTTTGGTGAAAACGGTTCATCTTTTTATTGGGTTGTATAGAAAACGATGAAAATTCAATATTCTACGTGGATCCCGGGTAAGAGTAAAACGGCGGATGACCGACTTCAGCAACTGCTCGACCTCTTCCATGAACTCCTTCTGCGTACCTCAGGTGACGTCAACGAAGTCCTCAGTTGGATGCAATATCTCGGCGATGAATACAATGTGTTCGGGCAGGATATGACATACGATATGTTCTTGGATGAGCTGAAAAAGCAAGGACTCATCGAAACAGACGAGAACTCCCTCTTGAAGCCAACCAATAAAGCCATCGGCAATATCAAACGCAGTGCATTGCTCGAAATTTTCCGCAATCTCAAGAAATCGCCGGGTGGAATGCACGATACCCCCCATTCTGGCTCAGGTGTGGATCGCACGAGCAATACCAAGAATTATACCTTCGGGGATCAAACCTCGAACATAGACTTTACTCGCACGATCCAAAATGCGATGCGACGCTCGCTCCGCGAATCAGGCTCATTAGAGGAAGGTGCATTCAATGCTGGTGATATTTCAATGAACGAGGAAGATATTGAAGTCTATGAAACGGAGCACAGCACCAACTGTGCTACTGCCCTCTTGATAGACATCTCGCATTCGATGATCCTCTACGGTGAAGACCGCATCACACCCGCGAAGAAAGTCGCCATTGCTCTGACTGAACTGATCAAGCAGAAATTCCCGAAGGATAAACTCTATGTCATAACGTTCGGCGATGAGGCGGAATTGATATCCGAAGCGGAATTGCCTTTCCTCGAAGTTGGTCCATACCACACCAACACCCGCGATGGTTTAAGGATGGCGCGCAAAATGCTCAGGCGTTCGGGCAACGTGAACAAGCAGATATTTATGGTAACCGACGGCAAGCCTTCTGCAATGTTTGATGAAAACGGAAGACTCTACAAGAACTCCTTCGGGCTTGACCCAAAGATCATCAACAAAACTCTCGACGAAGCACTTGCCTTGCGCCGCGAGAAAATACCCATCTCTACCTTCATGATCGCGCAGGATAATTACCTCATCAACTTCGTCGAAGAAATGACAAAGATCAATCATGGCAGAGCTTACTATTCAGGCTTGAATGACTTAGGTCAGTTCGTGCTTGTGGATTATGTGAGGAATCGTAGGAAGAAATGGTGAGGGAGTAGTTTTCGGTGTTCAGGCACTTAGCACTTCAAATCGAAGTTAGTTCTTTTATGGCAAAACAGCAACTGAGGGCAAAAGCGAAAATCTCTAAGAAGGGTGTGGAGGTAACTGCCGACATCCAACTATTGGAGTTTGAAGAGAACGGCACTTATTTTGTCTCTTCACCTGCACTAAACGTTGTAGGCTATGGAAATTCACTCAATGAGGCACGAAGTTCATTCTGGACTACCCTCCAAGAAGTAATTGAGTACACTATAACAAAGAATACTCTCCTCAAAGAGTTGAAAAAACTCGGATGGCAGATAAAGGGCAAGCAATTTAAAACACTAAAAGCCCCGACTCTTTCACGCCTTATCCCTGATAGTGAGGAATTACAACGCCTGTTTAATTCTCGCCCTATTCGAGTTGTCCCAACCCAAGTACATATCCCTGAACCGCTTTACGTCTAATGTCGAGTAAGCATATTCACAATATCACGATTGCTGAATACAAAGCGACATTAACACAACTTGGGTGTAATTTCGTCGGTATAAAAAATGGACACGAGAAATGGACACGTAAAGATTTGCTCCGCCCTGTTATTTTTCAAACGCATATTGACCCTGTACCTGAGATAATCATACAAAGCAATAATAAAACATTAGGAATAACTAAGAACCAATTTCTTGAAGCCTTCGAAAAGATTTAGGTACAAAGGTCTATGACTTATATCTCGCACTTGTTCTGGGAACGTCGTTTCTTTGCACCATTATAATGAATAAGAACAAACTTGAGCCTTTCATTGGGGTATTTGCAAGTAAATAGCAGGATATATTAAGCCCCTTCCCCTCTTTTGTGGGATTATTCTATAGGAAATAGCGGTTTTTTAGTAAACGTGTCTTATCTTTGCTTCTTGCAATTCAACACGCTACTGTGAGAAAACGACTTTTTCTGATCTTGAGCCTCATAGCGTTGATCGCTACAGGCAGTTTTCTATCTGGGTGCCGACCGAGCCAACAAGCACGGCGGAGCGACAGAACCACCCAACAAAAGAATGCCGCAGCACAACAACCATCCTCCTCCAAGATGATGGATTCTCTGCTGATGGTGCAGAATAAACTTGTCACGGTCATTGATACGATGTCGGATATTCTCATCGATAGCCGCCGCCGTATTCGCGATTTAGAGATGGAAGTCTCACGGCTCAAGAGTATGCTCGACCGCGAGAGGATGAGCAATACCGGAGGGTATAATCCGCCGCCTGCAAATAATTACACCGCGCCACCACCAACACCTCTTGCACCTGGGAGCCAAATTCCGGATATCAATGCTGATCCGAACGGCACATCAACTGCACCGCCATACTCCCCCCCGCCGGCACAACCATCACCGACGGATGATAAGTATGCGACTGCCCTCAAACTTTTTAATACCGGAAAGTACGAAGAGGCACTTGCTGCCTTCGATCAGCTTTCTCATTCCGATTCGCAATCACCATATATGCCTAATTTTTTATATTGGCGTGGTGAATCGCTCTATGCCCTCAAAAGCTATAACGAGGCGATCGCAAGTTTTCACGAGGTGCTAGATCAATACCCAAATTCAGGTAAATCTGACGATGCGCAGTTCAAGATCGGTTCAAGCTATGAAAAGCTCGGCAATACGACGAATGCGAAAGCGGCTTACGACAGATTGATCTTAAGCTACCCCGAAAGTGAATATGCGGCGCGAGCCAAAACACGTTTGCAAAAGTTGAAGTAATATCTCACATACATTCTATGAGAAAAAATCTTTCTATCACATCGCTTGCACTGCTTCTCCTTCTCGGAGTTGGTAGTTTGCGAGCACAAGAGGGCGGCATCACGTTGCCGGAATCTGACGAGCCACTCTCCACCCTTTTCAGCATTAAGCTCTCCGGCGGATACGGACTTAGCCGTGCATCAAGCCTTTACGGCATGAACGGCACCGACCCCGTCTATTGGAGCGCAGGTCAAGGAGCAAAAATGGATCTGGGTTTAGTATTGCCTTTGCTTCCTGTTGACATTATGAATGTCGATGGTGAAGAATTCGGCGAGCCAACCAGATACCCTGTTGTTGGGCTTGAAATGGAATTCGCATCGGGCTACCAGATTTCTGTTGGCGGTACGACGAATGATATTCTTCCATCAGGTGCACTGATGAAAACCGAACGTTCGTATTCCGCAGTGCCTATCACTCTTGGCTTCAATGCACGCGCCGCACTCGGAGCAGGCTTGCCATCCGTCTTTATCGGCGCTGGTGGTGGATTGAATATCAAAGCGGTCTATGAAGACCATGTCTCTTTTTCTAACACATCCACAACATATACCCGCAAATACGATCCGCCCATCCCACTTGTTCTTTATGCTGTGATCGGTTTTGAAATACCGCTCCTCTATTCACCAGATGACGGCAACAGTGCAGTTGATCTCTTTGGTCAGCTCAAGTTGACCGAAGGCACATACTATATCTACGATTATACGGTTACTGGCTCGGATGGTTCACAATCGGTTGTACGTGCGGGAGACGATCAATTCTTGCTCTATACAAAGCAGGATTCGCGTTCGATCTCGAATGCGTCAATGTCACTTGGTTTTAAGATCAATTTATACTAACGAGGAGAATGACCGCAATGAAAATCAAAGCACTTTTTCTCGTTCTTCTTTTTGTCGGCGTTTCGATGCAACTCGAATCCTGCAAACCGCGTGCATCGAGATCAAAAACGAAGAAGACCACACCAACGGCGCAACAGCAGCAGGCAACACAGCCTTCGATGAATGCCGCGCAGGTCATGAGTCATACTGATAGCGTACTCGCAAAGGTAAGCGCACTATCGCGCGAAGAACGCGATGTGCCGCAGGTAATGCCGAATGATTATCCACCACGTACCCCCTGGGGTGCACCCTATGTGCCACGACCCGATCTTTCGGAGTATGGTACATTTGAGGCAGGGCTTGCAAGTTTTAATAGCGGAGACTATAGCAGAGCAATAGGCGCATTCAGCCAGATCGCTGTGAGCGGACGTCCGCCAGAGCTTGTACCGAATGCCTACTACTGGATCGGCGAAAGCTACTATGCGATGAATCGCTTCTCGGAGGCATTGCCATATTTCGAATATACGACGAAAGCAGGCTCACCATACAAACGCGAAACATCGTTCTACAAAATGGCAGTCTCAAATAAAATGCTCGGCAATATGCAAGCCGCCACGCTTTGGGGCGAACGCTTGAGGGCGGAGTATCCAAAGTCAAGCTATAATACGAAGTTGAGAAAGATGGGAATTCGGAGTTAAGGTACTTTCAATTGAGTCGTGTTGTCATCGCGAGGAGGGAAGCGACGTTTCATTCATAGACACACTCTGTCATTCTGAGCGAAGTGCAGAATGACAGCAACGTGCTAAATTACCACCCTTCACTTTCTCGCAACTTCGTACCCTGATTTACAGTTTAAAATAGCTCTCGTTTTGCTGCATGACATGCTCATCAGTAGCGTGTCACTTTTTTTTGTGTTCTTACATCCATACTTGTGTCTAATACAATATGAAAAAGAATTTCACGTTTTCCACTCTTGTACTTGCTGCTATTTTTTCTCTCTTTCTTTCTTCTTGCAAAAAAGAAGGCGAAGCTGGCGGTGGCGCAGAGATCATCGTCGGACATTTTGCTTCTCTGACCGGACAGACAGCAACCTTCGGACAATCATCCGATAACGGTATGCACCTCGCAATTGAAGAGATCAATGGTGCAGGCGGTGTGCTCGGCAAGAAGATCAAGCTCATCACCGAGGATGATCAATCAAAAGCTGAAGATGCCACAAAGGCAGTGCAGAAGCTTATCAATCGTGATAAGATCGTCGCCTTGCTTGGTGAAGTCGCTTCAACGCGCTCCAAAGCCGGCGGACCTATTGCACAGAGCAATAAAGTCCCGATGATCACACCTGCCTCGACAAATGAAGACGTAACGAAGATCGGTGATTACATTTTCCGTATCTGCTTTATTGATCCATTCCAAGGTGAGGCACTTGCACAGTTCTCGATGAAATCACTCGGAGCCAAGCGTGCCGCTATCTTGCTTGATTCAAAGCAGGACTATTCACTTGGGCTTGCAGCGGCATTCCGCGAGACCTTCCGCAAAAATGGTGGCGAGATCGTCAGCGAACAAGCATACACATCCGGCGATAAGGATTTCCGCGCCGCGCTTACTTCTATTCGTTCATCAAAGCCTGATGTCGTTTTTATTCCGGGATATTACAGCGAACTTTCGCTTATCGTACGTCAAGCTCGCGAACTCGGCATCAATGTTCCGCTTATGGGCGGCGACGGATGGGATTCCGAAGAGTTAACCAAAGGCGCTGAGAAAGAATTTAACAACACGTACTTCTCGAATCACTTCTCAACCGAAGACCCTGACCCTATCGTACAGAACTTCATTGCGAAGTACAAAGCGAAGTACAAAGGCGAGCCCGATGCAATGGCTGCTCTTGGCTACGATGCCGCGAACATCCTCGCTGATGCAATGAAGCGTGCAGGTTCGACAGATTCGCAAAAACTCCGCGATGCGATCGCCGCTACGAAGGATTTCAGTGGCGTTACAGGAAAGATCACGATCAACGCCGCAC
>JBKJHR010000167.1:0-4106 GCA_046598695.1 Kapaibacterium sp. (SeqCode) | reverse complement strand
TTCGATATCACCTGCTTCGAGAATGTTCTTCATCTTCTGTGCATGATTCGCCCATACTCCCGCATAAAAATCAGCTTGCAATTCTAAACGCACAGAGAGTTTGTTATACTCTGTTTCGCTCATGCGTGAGCGCTTCTGTTGCACTTGTGCCATCACACCAAAGAGCTTTTGCAGATGATGCCCGACTTCATGCGAGATAACATACGCCATCGCAAAATCTCCTGAAACCTTGAAGCGAGTACGTAATTCATCATAGAACGACAGATCAATATAGACCTTCTCATCTTCGGGGCAATAGAACGGACCCGATGAGGCACTTGCTGACCCACACCCCGATCTGGTCGAACCTCTGAAGAGCACCAAGACAGGCTTGCGATAGACCTGATTCATGTGCTGAAACTCAGCATCCCATACATCCTCATTATCAGCAAGCACAACCTTTACAAATGCCGCAGATTCATCATCAGCTTGTGGTGAAGCTGGGCGTTGGATGGTTTGTTGAGGAGTCGGGTCGCTTCCATTCTGCAAGAGAAGGTCAAGCGGATTTTGTCCGGAGATAAGCGCATAGATGACGCCAATGATTATCGCGCCAATACCACCACCGACAAACTTCCCCCCACCTCCGCCGAAACTCGCACCTGATATTCCGCCATCACTGCGTCTATCTTCAACGTTATCGCTTTCGCGCTGTCCTCTCCATTGCATAATTTTTGTTGTCTATGATCACTGTACAATAACACTGATCGGTGTGCTCTTCGTTGTCTCGTTCTTATTATAGCGGAGTGAAAGAGATACATTTGCCGAACCGGATTTAAGATCAGGCGGAGCAGTGAATTCCAACGCCGAACCATCTTTGGTAATACCACAGCTTTCAACGAAGATGTGCCATAGCTTGCCACCTTGCTCGATCTCAAGGAAGTTGCCCGTTGGCACTCTGCTCCAATCGGTTTGTACACGTTTATTGAGCATTAAGAATTGCTCACCTTTCGACAATTTATCGTACTTTAACTGAAGCGTAAGTTCGTTGATCTGATTTGCTACATCAAGAATAGTACTAGGCATAAATCCTTCGCCAATGACGCGGAATTTCTCAAGCGGCTTGATCGCGCCGCTTTCGATCTTCGTAAGCTTCGCTTCCATCGTTGCGGTCACTGTGAATTTGTATGGCACGCTTGCTTCTGTTCCATTCATGATAAAAAGGGTTGCATCACCGGGTGCAAGTGCGATAGGTACCATGAATGTAGCGATAGATGAATCGCCTATTGTAAGGTATGAGCCGAGCTGTGTGTAGATCTGCTTGCCGTTTTGTTCAATGCGCAAGATCGGAATATCCATCTTCGTAAATGCCAAGAGCTTTTCTGCAGTGCAACTGGATCGTTCTATCTTTACTTCGGGATCTGGGTTTTCAAAAAGGATAATGCCCATTTGCCCAGCAGCAATTTGCTTGGGGTACGAGAATACTTTCAAGCGTGATGCATAAGACGCTATCGGCGACAACAGGAGTGCCGCGAGAATACAAGAGGTTACGAGACGCATATTTCCTCCGAATGTAGTATGTACAAAACATGTCCCTATTGTAGGGTCTGTGGTGAGAAGTCACTATTTGTAACGCAGAAAAACGGGAAGACGTTTACGGAGTTATAGGTAAAGAAAAAGGCGAGTCACAACGTCTCGCCTTTCCATAAGAACATAATAGTAATAGAATTACTTCGTCGGAGCCGGAGCTTGCTCAGCTGGTACAGCCTGCTGAACAGGTACCTGTTGCTGCTGTGGCTGTGCACTTGGCATCGAAGGCACAGGTGCTGGACCTGAGCGAACCGGATTTTCCATCACTGCCGTACCTGTCGGTAAAAAAAGACGGTTTGCGGCAATCGAAAAGACGATAAAAAGAGCCGCAAGAACGATCGTTGCCTTCATAAGGAAGTCCGAAGCGCGACGTACGCCGAACATCGTCCCGACTGACCCCGGAGCCGCTAAGCCGCCCGCAAGTCCGTTACCTTTAGCCGCTTGGGCCAATACAACGAGCGTGAGTAGAATGCAGAGAATAATGATTAAAACAACTAAGATCGTAAACATTGTAATTTTTCGCTTAAATTATCCACAAAAAGGGAGAGGAATAACATTTATCGAGGAAAAGTGTTCCGTTGGTGGCATTATTCAAAAAACTCCTTATGTAATTTCCTCAAGGCATCCTCGGATCGGTGCTCATCAACAAGGATAACAAAACTTGATTCTACAGGGAAAACCGCACGCACGGGATAGCTCCGCAACGCACGCAGAAGACGCTCACGAATGCCGGAAAGGTCTTGCGCTGCATCGCGGGTCCGAACAAGAAGTGAGAGTGCGGCAAGAGGCTTTTCTTCGGCAACATCATAGCCTGCATCCTTTAATGCTCGGATCAATACTCGTTTTTCATCGCGGCGGAAACAGATCGTAATTTCCGTATCACTTGCCCAATAATAATACGCTCTTTTGAAGGCGAATGAGGGAATCGTATCAGCCGCGAAAAGCAATGAGTTCGTATTTTTTACACTTTGCCCGTAAAGCTCCTCTTTCGGGCGTCGGATGTAGAGTGTGGTGATGTTCTGTTCGAGCGCAAGTGCAATGGGTTTGGGTGCACGGATGACTCCTGTGGTCGCCGAGACGGTCGTTCCTCTGAGTGGTTTCGGTATTGGCGCAGTGACGCGGATCGTTGCGTCCGAACCATGTTGCAATAATGGCTGTGCTACTTTCGGGAAGAGTGCTCTTACGCCTCTTCGCCCCATTTCATCGGCTTCTTCAAAACTCAGATGCCTGATTGGTTTTGCCGTTGGCACAAGTTCAGGGTCGGCGGTGTAGATGCCGGGCACCGTCTTCCATATCACGATCTCGCTTGCGCCAAGAGCTTGTCCGAGGAGTGTTGCCGTCAGATCAGAGCTTTCGCTGCCCATTGTCGTCGTCTCGCCGGTAAGAGTCCCGCCGATAAATCCTTGTGTGAGTATGATCTTCCCCTCAGCCAAAAGTGGGAGAAGTTGTTCGCTTACTTTTTTCTTGATCTCAATACTATCAGGAATTGCGTTACCGAAATCGGAATTCGTAATGATACATTTTCTGGCATCGGCAAGCACGACGGGTAAGCCACGATCTTCAAACAATGCGGCAATGAGCGTTGAGCTATATCGCTCACCAACGGCAAGAAAGCTATCGAGTGTGCGGGGGGAAAGCTCGCGGGTGATCGTCACACCTTCAACTCGTGCGGCAACATCTTTTGTTGCTTTCTGAAATGATGCAACAGTTCTCTCGAAGATAGCCGAAGAGAGATCGAGAGATTCAGCAAGTTTTATATGTCGTTCTAAAATGCGTTCAAGTGTTCCTCCGGCGAAGAGTGCTCTTCCAGCTTCCGCATCTTCGGCAATAGATCGCAAGCGGCGCGTTGTATGCCCGATCGCAGAGACAGCGATCACAAGCCCTGGTTTATTCGTGGACGAACGACGACGCTTCTGCTCTGCATAGTATGTTTGAGAGCAGATCGCCACAAGATTTTCTAATCCGCGCACCGAGCGAGTCGTTGCGCCACCGAATTTGTAAACAAGCATGAGGAAAACATCAAGAGTGAATCGTCAAAGAGCGAAAATCTTATTTTCAACTTTTGACTTCATTATAGAGTTTAACAACCACGTAACAAAAAGAAAGATTAACGCACTCTATGTGGAACATCACCGTCTTCGACGAACTTCCCTCGACCCAAACGCTTGCACGCGAGCGTTTGGATATGGGAATGACACAGCACGGTGATGTAATTCAGGCATTGCATCAGACTGCAGGCCGCGGCAGATATGGCAATCGCACTTGGATCGATGAGCGAGGCGAGAATTTGCTTCTGAGCATTATCTTTACTGATTTGCCGGAATATATCGTCGAGCGTTCGCAATTTGCAATGGGTCTTGCCATTGTGCGGATGTTGCGTGGGCTACTCGGTGAGACAAGCCCGCAGATCGACCCACGCGATATTCGTCTCAAATGGACGAATGATGTGCTTATCGTCAAAAGAAAGATAGCAGGGGTACTTACCGAGGCGGCATGGTCAGGCAATGCGCTTCGCGGAGTGATCGCAGGGATTGGCATTA
>JBKJHR010000126.1:0-4042 GCA_046598695.1 Kapaibacterium sp. (SeqCode) | reverse complement strand
TACTGGCGGGTCGCAAGACTCTGCCTATGGTGGCGTCACCCGTCCGCGTCGCGATGTCTATATTATCGAATCCTTCCCATCTCCTGCTCGCCGAGGACAGGAAGTCAATATCAGCTATTACAATCACAATCCCCTGGAAACATCACTCATCGTCGTTGATGCTCTTGATCGGTTGATCGCAGAGCTTCAGCCGAGGAAGATGATGGCAAATGGTGTGCATAAGTTTACCTTCAATACATTCAAAGTTGCTACGGGTTCATATTTTTTGCGCCTCAAGACGTTTACCTCGACCGGTTCTTTAGATAAGACGCAGAGTTCACGATTTGTTGTTCTTCACTGATGACGCTACTACCCACGAACGCCATACATCTTCGCCAACGGGCACTCATCCTTTTCGGACTCTGTGTTAGTCTTTTCTCCTCGCTTACGGCGTTTGCCCAGCAGGGAGATGATGTGCTTCTTGATCCCGTCAAGCGTCAGTTTTCCGAGTCACGCGGAAAAGATTTCTGGGTATGCTTTCCCCAAAATGCAAAGTCGGGGGAAAATAGTAGCTCACTTACTTTCAAACTCTACATTACCGGTGATAAGACGACGCGCGGAGTCGTCACTATTCCCGGTCTTGGAATTACGAAAAATTTTGCACTCAATGCCTCCGATGTTATTAGTGTCGAGGTTGATTCTATCGCACAAGTCTTTGGGAGTGATGTCACGCAAAAGCTTGGTATTCATGTGACCTCAGAAAACCCTATCGCCGTATACGGACTTTCATCGAGAAAGGCAAGTACAGATACGTATCTCGCCTACCCAACAGCCGTTCTTGGAACGGCATACCGCGCAGTTGGATACTATCCGCTCGGAGGCGGACAAGAAGGGTCATTTAGTACGCAACAGACGATCGTTGCAACTGAAAATAATACGAACGTCACGGTTACCCTTGCCGGTGATACCAAAGGCGGAAGAAGAGCTGGAGAGACATTCAGCGTTCAACTTCAGCAGGGAGATGTGTATCAATTACAATCCGCAACAGCTCCGGGGAAAAAGACCGATCTGACAGGGTCACTCTTTACATCAAATAAACCTATTGCTTTTTTTGCAGGGCATACATGCGCACAAGTCCCTGCCGATGTTAATTTTTGCGATCAACTTCTGGAGATGGAGCCACCCGTTTCAAGTTGGGGAAGGCAGTTCTATATTGGTCGCTTCGAGAGCCGCCAGGAATATGCTATCCGTGTTGTTTCAAGCGAACCGAATACACAAGTGTTTATGAATAATCAGCTTGTGGCAAAGCTGAATAATGCAGGTGAGTTCTACGAGAATAATCACGTAAAGGATAATGCCTACCTTACGACGAATAAACCTGTCGTTGTCGCACAATATGCCCAAAGTTCTGCCGCGGATACATTGCAGATCGGTGATCCTTTTATGCTCTTTGTAACGCCGACCGAGCAGTTCTTGCCTGGCTATCGCTTTCTTACTCCGATCAAAGGTGATTGGCATCACTACATCAATCTTGTAGTGCCGACGGATGCTATCGGCTCGCTCAAACTCGATGGACAGGGTGGATTTAACAAATACTTTAAGCCGATCGGTATTTCTCGTTTCTCCATCGCGCAAATAGAAATTGGCTTTAAATCGCACGTTGTGGTTTGCGATAAACCCTTTGGTTTGTATTCGTATGGTTTTGGTGTAGCAGGGGATAATTACGATTCATACGGAAATAACGGTGGGCAGCTTGTTGCTACAATCCCTGATGTGCTTGATACGATTCCGCCTTCGCTCGAACTTGTGAGTGACAATGCTGATCTCCCGCTTGCACTTATTGCTCGCGATGACAGGCTCTTTGACGTAGGTTTGCGAAGTATTACGGTGATCGATAGTGCTAATTTTAAAACTCCTGTAACGATACCATCCTTTGACCCTGGCACGCCGCAGCTTCCTTTACTTTTCCGTGTGCGTGATACAGGAACGTGTGGCTTCATGCATCTTAGACTGACCGATGATGCAAAGAATGAAGCATACTATACCATCTGTCGTACGAAAGTAGGAAGTGAATGGACGTATCAATTACTTTCTGGCAAGAATCAGCTTTGCCCAAGCTGCCGATCATGGACAGTTCAATTTGTCGCAACTCCATCAACGACGATCTCAAATGTCACCTTTGAAAAGCCTGATTATCTAAAAGCAACAGGGACGTATGATGATTTCAAGCCTCAGCTCTCTGGTGGTTTCTATGGAAGTTATATCTTCCCATTTACAAAAGGTTTTCAGATCGGTGGTGGTATCGGATATAGTAATTTTTCGGGTACGGCACTTGCGCACCATTCATCCTTTGTAAGCGATTCTATCTTTTATGGTGATTCGGCAGGTTCGCGTCTATCGAAACTTGTTGAGGAATATGCGGTCTCGGCTTCATTTAGCTACTTGACATTGAATGGAGGCGTGTACCATTACTTTATCCCTGAAAAATTCTATTTGTATGGCGGACTTTCTGTAGGTATTCTCATCGCTTCATCCTATACGCAAACATCAGAAGTTCTCTATCCTGCAACGCTTGATTATAACACCGGCGACCCACTCCGCAAGAGTACCGGTTCAAGAAAAGTTGTGCTTGCAAGTGGCAGTTTCCCGCAGCCAAGTAATTTCTTGGTGGCGATCGAACTCGCACCAGGATTCCAATTTAAGCTCAATAAGAATTTTTCACTTTTAACAGGACTCTCACTGAATATGCCACTCTTTGATGCACTCAAAGATATTAATTGGCACCTGACAAGTTTCGGATTGCGCTTAGGCTTGCAATATCGGAATTAGGGGTTAGGTTTTGCCTCGATACTTTAATATTCCGTCGATTCCATCTCGTTCGGCGATATTACAGAGGGAGTCTGCTTCTGTTCGGTAGTAACGATATGTCGGAAAATCCACTTTCTTGATGAATGCACCGTGACCCTCAGCACGCTGGAAGAATTCATTATCGTCACCGTAGGATACATTTCCAAAGCCGCCAATACGCGCCCACAGATCACGACGAATAAAGAACGTGCCGCCAACCACACAGTCGGAAATAGGGATTCGCATAGAAGGATCATCCTTATCTGGGACCATATCGTCGCCTATAACCTCAACACCTCCATGCAATAATTCTATAGCAGGTTCTGCTGAAAGAACTTCGTCACGTTTTTCTAAATGTTCAGGCAGATATTCATCGTCAGAATCAATGAATGTAATGTATCGCCCATTTGCAAAAGAATATCCTCTATCACGAGCTGTGGAATGACCCTGATTTTCTTGGTAGTGATAGTGGATGCGCGAATCAGTATCAATAATGTCTTTTATTACATCAGCTGTATTATCGCGTGAGCCGTCATTAATGATAATTAGCTCCCAATCGCTATAGGTCTGAACAAGGACGCTCTCAATAGCACGACGAATAAGATGTGCGCGATTGAACGTGCAAAGAATAATAGAAAACATCATATCACCCGTTCGTACTCTTTCAGGTCGATCTTCCAAACTTTAACGCCACAATACCGAATGCCTTCAGGGCACGTTGGACGCACACCGGCGAGATTGCGAAGTGAACACGGCGGTAATAGGTATTTACCAATAAGTGGATGCACCTCACGGATCTGGTCTGCTTCGTCAACCGATGCGCGCCATATCTCTTCCTGTGCATTATAGCAGAGGCGCATGGCGTGCTTGTGATGCAGCGAAAGCAGATCGGAAGATTCGGTGAAACGAATGCTCGTCGCATTTGGCAAAATATATTCGGCGAATTCCTGACGGACACCCATATCAAGAAGCGTTGCGTAGCTCTTCCATGATCGTTCGAGAGAAGTATGATAGCGATCTTTTGCCTCATCAGAAGCATAGTCAACGACAAGCGGGGTTTCATAATCCGCTTTATTCGGATCAAGCTGTCGGTGCAATATCGGGCGTGAACCTGGCGTCATCCTGTGGCGCTGATCCTGCGAATCTGCGGCATGGGAAAGCTTCTTCTGGAATGTGTAATGTACATTGTGCATTGCCCGAGAGAGTTTGGTTTGCG
>JBKJHR010000064.1:0-4130 GCA_046598695.1 Kapaibacterium sp. (SeqCode) | reverse complement strand
TTCCGATAATCCGCATTTTTGTAAATCGGCATTAGCACGATATACGTCAAAAGATTTTATCGCACTTGTCGCCAAGCATGGCGTCGCCTATCACGAGAAAACGCTTGGTCAGCTTTTCTGCGATGATTCGAGCCGCGAGATATTAGAGATGTTAGTAAAAGAATGCCACGTTTCGAATGTTGAGATCACGGTGAATTGCAAGGTCGAGAGTATTTCTAAAGACAATGTCTTTCACGTCGCCACCTCGCATGGCGCATTCGATTGTGAATCGCTCGTTATCGCAACGGGAGGACTTTCGATCCCAAAGATGGGCGCAACGAACTTCGGATATAACGTCGCTGAGCAATTTGGTTTGAAGATCAATCCACCGCGTCCCGCACTTGTCCCGCTGACATGGAATAATGCAGACGAGAAGCGATTCACTGATCTTGCAGGAGTATCATTGCCTGTTGTCGCACGTCTTGGCAAGACATCATTCAAAGAGAATATGCTTTTCACTCATCGCGGTGTATCGGGTCCTGCGATATTACAAATATCATCGTATTGGCATGAAGGTGATGTGATAGTTATTGATCTATTGCCGAAAGTAAAGACGGAAGAATTCTTCGCCGAGCATCGCACATCAAAGATGGAGCTATCAACGATCCTCTGCTATCATTTGCCGAAGCGATTTGTGCAGGTATGGCTGCCGCTCATTGCGCCGTCGAAGCCGATGAATCAAATGTCGGAGAAAGCATTACGCGAGATCAGCGAGAAATTACATCATTGGAAGATCGCTCCATCAGGCACAGAAGGCTTCGAGAAAGCAGAAGTCACGGCAGGCGGGATAGATACGAATGAATTATCGGGCAAGACGATGGAAGCGACGAACGCGCCGGGCTTATATTTTATCGGCGAAGTCCTCGAGGTAACAGGTTGGCTTGGCGGCTACAACTTCCAATGGGCATGGTCCAGCGGTTGGGCAGCAGGGCAAGCGGTGTAGAGAAAATGATTACGAAGTCTCCTTTGATGCTTCGACATTATCTTCGGGCTTATATAATGTTGTCTATTCCGATGAACGCTCGCGGTTACCTCAAGATTAATTGTAACGCATTGACTATATTGGCTGCGTATCCTGTTTGTAGCTGATATTGCCGGAATTATATTAACAATTTCGTAATTTTAGAAGGTGCTATGAGATGCGCCTTTGGGTTATCTTTTTTTCTTTTCTTTGCCCCTTTGGTACATGGTCAATCTGTGCAGTTTACTCGCCCTGACGAATCCAATTTTACAGCACTAAGCTCCAGAGAAGAGCTACTCGTTGAGAAACGATTAACAGCATACTTCCCGATAAACTCACTTCGCAGGAAAGCGCATGGTAGCGGTTCTGCAATTGCGAAGCGTGTGACGTATGATGTGGTCAAACAGCGCGGAAAGAAATTTATTATTGCTGTCTTCAATGGTTGTTGGGGCGACTATACCTCCGAGCTTTGGATCTTCCGATTGAGCAATGGCAGTTTGACAAAGCTCTACCACACACGTCCCTGGCAGGGGAATTACTTCGGATATACGTTGAATCAGGCGAAGTTCGGCAAAGAGAATCTCATCATGCTGCGCGAAGGAGGAAGCGAGGAAAAAAGCTTTGGGCTTGCGACGATCTTTACATTTAGCGAAGCTGATAGCTCCATAAGCTTGCATGATCTAACCCCGAAGAATGAGAATCTAACAGTTAATGCGAAATATCCTTTCCGATTGCTTTACGGCAAAGGGATACGCATCTATGATTTTAATGGCGATGTGATACTACGTTCGGGAGATAATTACGCGTCGGCAACGACGAGTGACGGCTTCGATAGGTGGACGTTCGATAAAGTGAAGCGCCGTTTCCTTCCAATGAAAACACTGTCCCCAACGATAGAGCCGACGATCACCTCAAAGGCGAATTAGGATACTATTCCAAAACAGATTCGATGACGGAGATCTTCTTTCCGTCAATAAGATATTTCGCGCCATGCGGTATCGTCCATTGTCGTGGGACGTGCCCTGAAGGGAGATTCGTTATGATCGGGATATGGAGTTTGCTGAAATACTCTTTGAAAATGTCCTTCGTTGTCAATGTTGGTTTTGTTCTATCTTCTTCTTCGCATTCGGTGAATTGACCAAGCATGATCGCTCTGCAGGAATCAAGCGCACCCATTGCGCGAAGCTGTGCGAGGTAGCGATCAATGCGGTACGGATTCTCGCCGACATCCTCGAAGAAAAGAATTTTATCTTTGAGCGATGTCAGATACGGAGTGCCGATGATTGAAGAGAACACTGTGAGATTTCCGCCGATAAGTCTACCAATGACAGCATCATACTTTTTTGCATGAAGTAGAGTCCCTTCGGATCTATCCATCGGGAGCTCTCCAATAGGTTCGGGAGAAGTAAGTGCACGCCACATACATCCTTCGGCAAATTGATCGAAGCCATTCCATATATCAACGCCGGGCATGGGTCCATAAAAACAGGACAGAAGTCCCGTATGTTTATAGATCGCATTGAAGAGGGATGTTGCATCACTATAACCGACGATGATCTTCGGATTCTTCTTGATGAGATCGTAGTCAAGCTCTGGCAATAAACGGATCGTGCCATATCCTCCGCGCAGCATGAAGATGGCTTTGACCTTCTTGTTCGCAAACATTGCATGAATATCGGCAAGCCTCTCCCTATCTGTTCCCGCGAGGTATCCGTGCTCCATTTCAATGCTTTTGCCGAGGACAACACGATAACCAAGCGACTCGAAATATTCCACGCTCTTCGTGATCTTCTCACGTAATTGTGGCTTCGATGCTGGGGCAATAAGCCCGATAGTATCACCCGGTTGCAGATGCTTTGCTTTTAATCTCATGTAGTTTTATCTTTCGTGAACCATTAAAGTCCACTGTTGCTTTTGATAACACAAAAATACACAAGTAAATAGCAAATGAATTTTATTGACTATCACGCTCACGTTTATGGCACCGGGTATAAAGTTCTCTATCCAAAGTTAGATGGAGTGAGCAGTGTCGCTACGATTCAAGAAATTGTGCGGTCACAAAGCCAAATTTTTAAAGTCAATCGGCAGAATTGGATCTTGCTTCGTGGCTGGGATCAGAATTTGTGGGAGAATAAAACATTTCCGACCGCTAAAGACATTGACGACATTGTTAGTGATGTGCCTGTCGCGCTGATACGCATTGATGGTCATGCATTGTGGTGTAATTCTCTCGCACTTCAACTTGCGGGGATAACGAATACGACGATCGCTCCGCTCGGTGGCGAGATACTCCATGATGCTAACGGCGAATCAACGGGTATCCTGCTCGATGAAGCAATGAAACTCATCTATGATGCTATGCCTCCTGAGAGCGAAGAGCAGGTGATCAATACGCTCCGCGCCGGACTCCATGAATTTGCTAAACAGCATGTCGGTGTGCATGATATGGGAATTTCCGCCGAGCATTGGGAGGCATATAAGAAGCTTTATGAGACAGAGGGTGATTCGCTTATTACGTCGTACGTTTTTCTTGATATGACAAAGCCGACGGGCAAGGCTCTGTTCCTTGAAAAGATGAAAGAGGAGTTGTTTGATGATTCAACGCATCCGCATCTCAAGCTCATCGGCGTCAAGCTCTATCTCGATGGTGCACTTGGCTCGCGTGGTGCGCATCTTTGCGAGGAATATGCTGATGATCCTGGTAATAAGGGGTTGCGATTGATGGATGATGATGAAGTTCTTCATCTCATGTCGCTTGCATACGAGCGTGGTCTCCAAATAGCTACTCATGCCATTGGCGATGCAGCAAATGCAAGAGCACTCGATCTCTATGCAAAGCTCAGAGCGCATTACTCATCACCCATTTCTCACCGATCACAATTACGCATAGAACATGCACAGATAGTGAAGCCTGAGGATGTTATGCGTTTTCGGGAGCTTGATGTATGGGCAATTATTCAACCGCAGTTTTATGTAAGCGATAAAGAGTGGGCAGTCAAACGCCTTGGGGCTAATCGCATGAAGAATGCATATCGCGCAAAGTCCTTAATAGATGCAGGAGTAAAAGTAGCGGCATCAAGTGATTCACCTATTGAAGATGCTGATCCGAATGTGGGGATCCAGTGCCTTA
>JBKJHR010000229.1:0-3603 GCA_046598695.1 Kapaibacterium sp. (SeqCode) | reverse complement strand
ATTCGCTTTGAAGGTGATCTGCTCGCGCACCGCAGCGATCATCTCATCCTTGTCCTTCTCCGTCTTTTGCTCGGAGGCTTCCGCAAAAATGAACATGAGAAGCTGGGATTGAAGCTCACCGATGGCTTTGCAATTCGCGCATTCATCACACGCTTCGGTGCTATTCTCTTGGGAGTTCAGGCAATTCAGCGTTTTAGCAAGTTCGATAGCAGCGGCATCCTTACCAACCCCTTCAGGACCAGAAAAGAGGTATGCGCTCGGCAATTTCTTCGTCTCAAGGGATTGCCGAACGATACGCTTAATGCGCTCCTGACCGATAACATTATTCCACATGGTGCAAAAATACGGAATGCAACCGTCTGGTATGCCCTCTTCCGTATTTTTGCTCCGTGCCGCTCGCAAAAAACATAAAGATATTCCTCATCGCCTCAGGAGCCATGTTGCTCGTGATGATGCTGTTTTATCCGTTTGGATACGACCAAGCAGTGTTTAGTATCGGGGGTGAAATGGTGTTGAAGAAAGGCGCGATCCCTTTCCGCGATATTCTCGATACAAAACCACCTCTAATCTTCTATATCTACTCTATTGCGCTTTTTCTTTTTGGTCATCACGATTGGTCTGCACGCGCATTCGATATTCTCTATCATTTCGTCGCCATTTTCTATTTTTACAAAATTCTCGTTGAGCTGTTAGAGAATGAAGACCACGCACTCATTGCCTCATTCCTGTATATCATACTCTATACGTCAAGTGGATATTGGATGACGGCGCAAGCTGAGACGTTTGCATTCATCCCTTCTGTGGTGATATTCTATCATACCGAACGATTCATTTCCCGAAGAGGAAATATATTCACGAATGCATTCGCGATCAGCCTTGCGATCACAACGTTATTCTTCCTAAAGTCAACGTTATTAACTGTACCAGCCGCCTCGCTCATATACTTGATCTTCCGCGAGCGAAATGCAAAGACAACTATTTTTATCGCATCAATAGCCTTGTTAACAGCGCTTTCATCTGGTTTATATTTCTACTACCTCTATTCCCAAAATGCGCTGGGGAGCATGTTTGATCTTTTTGAATGGGTCCAACATTATGGTGATCTGTCTCCTCTTCTTGCATGGCGTACTATTTCCTCGGTGTATTTACACTACTTCCCTCTTCATTTTCTTTTGAGTTATTCACCGACATTCATCGCGGCAGTTCTTCTGTCTCTATTCACTGTGTGGAGATCTAAACGTAACGGCAATCCTTTACGGAAAGAACAATATATATATATCCACTTTGCCGCTCAAATTGTGTTGGGGCTGCTTGCTGTTACGTATGAGAGAAAATTGTTTCCATACCATTATTCCCGTATCATTTGGGCGATGACGCCACTTATTACTGTTGGCTTGATAGAGATATACAACTACATTCGCCTGAGGAGATCTAGCATTCAGCGAATTATCATATATTGCATTGTAGTTCTTTTAATGATGCCTCCCCTATACCGTGTCGCCTCGCAACCACTTCGATGGGGATTCGTCTCGCTAACGGGTATGAGTCGTTCTGAAATAATTAACAACTCGAAAGAATACTACCCCATCAAAGCGATGCAAGAACTTGCTACAATATACTCACCAAAACTTTCACCAACTGATGAGGTCTTCTTTTGGGGAAATCATATAGGTGTATTGTTCTATCTTGACCGCCTTCCCGTGACAAATGTTCTTACGAACACTCCCGTTGTCACGGCATGGTCACCCATAAAGTGGCGTGAGAGCATGATGATTCAGCTTCGCAAGACATCACCAAAATTATTTATCACAGAACGTCGTGATTTTAAGGGCTTTATCAATGGTACTGACATGGATTCATGGTAATTATTGAATTCATTCGATAGCCTCAGAAGTTACGTTCAAACGAACTATGATTATGTTGATTCTGTCGGTGTCTATCGCATATTTACGAGAAAGAGTTGACCACACCGGTAAAAAATATCGAGCTAAATCTCGCTTTCTCTTTTTTCAGCTTGGTGATGTCGTCCCCCCTTTGTCAATGGATACGAAAAAGACTCGTATTCATTTTTCATTGCATGGACGGAGTTCTACGATTACGTTGATGAGCACTATGAAATGCTCCCAGCTGATAATGTCACTTCCTATTTCATTTACGAAAGGAAGGAAGAGACATCTGCGACTCCGTAATCGCGTTCCTTACGCAATTGCTTTCTGATAGACTCTATACTTTTTGTATGCTTCACCTTGCATCGTCATCGCTGCACGGTTCATCGCATCGTTGTTATCTAATACCCATGATGCTTCGCCGTACTTGATGCCGTTATGTTGTGCGCGTTCAAGTGTCTCACGGTAGAGTAATGCATCTATTCCGCGTCCACGATATTGTGGAAGAACGCCAAGCAAGATAATGCGAAGTGTATCAATGGCTGATTTTTTCGTCATCAAATTGCTGATCGCCGTCGGAAGATTTAGCACACCCTTCGGTATTGCTTTACCCGCGCGGAATGCTTGATTGATGTCGGGAATAGTGAGAGTGAAGCCGATCGTTTCGATTGATCCATCTGCTTTTTTCTTTTCCGCAAAGAGAACATACTCAGGTTCAATGACTTGCTTTAATTCTGAAGCGAGAGCATTGATCTCATCGTCATTGAGTGGCACTGCACCCCAATTATCTTCCCAACCTTTTGCATAGAGTTCTTTGATAAGACCGACTTCCTCATCAAACTTCTTCATGTCAATTGAGCGAATCGTCACATCCGAACGCTGACGCATCGCATCAGTGACGCGCTTGAGCTTCGGCGTTAATGTCTTCTCTGCATCAAGATGCCATGCAAGCATATCTTGTTCTTTTGCAAATCCGGCATTCTCAATAAGCTTTCCGTAATATGAATGATGATACGGCATCATAAATGCAGCAGGGTGCTGGAAGCCTTCGACAAGCAAACCAACTTCATCGTTGATCGAAGGACTGATCGGTCCTCGAACAGCCGTCATTCCCTTTGACTTCAACCAATCCGCTGCCGACTTAAACAAGCTATTCGCAACGTCTTGATTATTGACGCACTCGAAGAATCCGAAGAAACCGAGCTTGTCATTGTGTAAGCTGTTGTGACTATAGTTTACGATTGCGGCTATACGCCCAACCGGCTTGCCATTATCCTCTGCGACAAAGAACTTCGCATCAGCGTGTTTGTAAAATGGATTACGTTTCTCATCAATAAGACGCATACGATCCATCTCAAGCGGATTCGTGTAGTTTGATTCATTCGCATAGAGATCCCATACCATACGGACAAACTTCAACTTATCCTTGCGTGATTCAGCTTGTGTTATGGCAAGTTTACCTTCAAGTTTATATTCCGCTACCGAACTGCGCGTTTGATTTGCATCAACAGCACCAACTTCTGGTTCGTCAAGTACTCCAAGTTCTTCACCGATCTCAACGAAGAGTTCGAGAATGCGATCAAGGTGATGCTTCTCATGCGTTGCCATATAGCTTGTGCGCATCATCTGCATTCCCTCCGGTACGCCGGGAGTAATGAAGGCATTCACAAAAAGACCCGCATCGTAAAGCTTACGCCAGAACACAAATGCTTTCACA
>JBKJHR010000174.1:0-3582 GCA_046598695.1 Kapaibacterium sp. (SeqCode) | reverse complement strand
CTCGATCTGAGTGGAAAACCTGCATCTCGATCCCAACAATTTACCGTGTTCACTCCGATAAAGATTCTCTTTGTCTTCTTCCTTTCGGCATTTGCATTCCTCATTTTCCGAAGCCCCGATCTCCCTACTGCATGGCAATATATATCTAGAATGTTCTCATTCAAAGGCGGGATTGTGTACTTTGGCTCAACGCTGTTCATTATGCCGATCATCTTACTTTGGCTTGCAATTGATCTGACTCAATATACATCATGGGGAGAAAGGTTTGTTGCACGATCTGCCTTATGGCAGCGGGCGATCATCTTCGGAGTGCTCTTCGCCCTTGTGCTAATTGCCGGGGCTGACAATTCTCAACCATTCATTTATTTTCAATTCTGACCTGAATGAAAAAAGCAATTGTCATCAGTCTCGGAAAACAGATCCTAGCCATCGGTGGTGTAGCATATGCCATCATCATTGCAGCAACTTATGCTATCCCGCATCTTCCTATTTCCAACAAGGAGAACTTTCAAGCACTCTTGCAAGTACAATTGACCCTTGATAATTACCATGAAGCAGAGTTGCATGGAAAGAAAATACTTCTGTTCATGGGTAGTTCTGTTGTTGAACGCGGCATCGCAGAAAATTACACTGATTCCCTTTTAAGATCCCAAGGCATCAATAACATTCAAACAATAAATTCGGGGGTCGGTGGATTCTTTGCGAATGCAAATCTCTTGCTTTTACGTACCCTCCTTGAAAATGGAGTAAAGCCTGAAAGAATCGTTTATGGTGTCTTTATTGAGGACTTGAATGGTGGTTCTATAATCCACAATAATTTTTCGAGTAATACTCCTACACTTCCAGTACAAGAAAAGAACGTACTGAATGTTTTTCGCTTTGGACCACAGGCACTTTCACCTATGATCGATGTAGCCTTGCTACACATTTATCTTTTTGCTGTAAATAATGCATATCGCGAAATACCCTCGCTCTCAGCTTTCCAACGCTTGACATTCGGCGAAAATATGATCGAACGTGACTCGAACTATACTATGGATTCAACCTTACTCCATCAAATAGAGAGCATTTACCTTCTTTGTAGAGATTATCACATCCCATTTGCAATTTTCAATACACCACTTCGACCAACGATAGAATCTCCCGCTGATCTGCCATACACTCACCGTCAAGATGCATATAATCCAATTTTACAATTAGCTCACACTCATGGATTCCCTATTTGGAATCTGGATCAACAGGGTTTTTTTGTTGATAAAGACTTTCTGGACACCTACCACCTCACGCCATTCGGTGCGCGTAAAATGTCGGCGATAGTATTGCAAAAAATACTAGAATGGAAACAAGGAAACATCACGCAGGACTCGGTAAATGATTTTTCTATTTCACGATAATCCTGCTCGCCGGAAAATTAAGAATTCGTGTTTGATTGCCATATTTAAGCTTAATAACACCACTATCCTTTAATGAGCTAATATAGCTAGAGGAGTATCCTGATCTAAATTCATTCGGCGTAAAACAGTGAACACTGTACTCAGCTACCCCATTTACTATTGGCACACGCATTCGATATTTATTATCGTCCTCAATAAGTTTATAATTGTTCGATGTTGTAATTTTTACGATGACGGAGTCCCATGAAAATTGCAATGAATGAAGACCCGAGCTATCATGAGAAAGCCATTTTGGAATAATAATATCCACATGTTGATATTTCGCAGACGCAGGGACGCCCTGATAAGAACAGAATAGCTCATTTTTGTTTTGGGAAATATGCTCAAAGGGCGAACCACCGATCAGTTTGTCCTCGCTTGAATACCCTGTCTTCACCTTCTCAATCTTCTCAAGTTGCCACTCCGGCTCTTCGGGGAAGAACATTCCAAGTTCATCTGATGAGACATACGGATGAAGTCCCGTTATCACGTTATTTGGTTTATCGGTATTGATCGTGAGCGTCCATGACTGCTGCTGAATTGGTGAGACGAGTCCCCCAGTAAGTGAACCAAGTGCATACGCGTTCGTCGCGTATAGCCTCTTCCTCACTTCCCTCTTCCCATCAGGATTGCGAATCTTCTTCCTGCCTTGAGCTATTTCTTCAGAAGAAAATGGGTAAGATTTTTTTGTAGCTATAAGACGTATAATAGCAGGACATTCAAACTTCCCCATTGCCGCGAAGGCAATATCAGGCATCACAAGTGATACCGAATCTTCAAAGAAGTATTGTCCGTAACTTGCCGTTTCTGTTTTTCGAGAATCCAAAGCTTGATCGAAACCGACACGCGAATGTGCGCCTGCATAATTTCCGAAATAATAATCATTCGCATAATCGGCAAGAACATATTCGAGCATCATCTCACATTTTGTTCTGAAGTTCTCATCCTGAGCATATTCTGTAAGAAGAATGAGAGGAGTGATGTAGTAATACATATAACGCGGCGAATCAAATTCTGTCATCCCATCGTGCGCGACATTCTCTATCCAATGTTCGAGATATTCCTGTGATTCCTTGATGATCTGCTTCGATGATTTGCCAATAAACCACTCACGTTCAGGCAGATCACTCCACTCTTGTGCCATAAGGTACAAAGAAGAGTAATACATCAAAAAATGATTGTCCGTATCGCCTCGATATGGAGTGCATAACTTCCATGCGCTTCGGACTTTATCTCTATATTCTTTTGGCAACTCTTTTTTGCATGAATAATATAACCCCGCGCATCCATACATCCAGAACATATCTCCTTTTTCAAGAGAGAGAAGAGTATCAAGTTGTCTATATGCTTCCTCTTCTTTGAAATGCGTCTTTATTTTTGCGGCGATCTTTGCAAAGTATGGCAAACCTGCTTGCTCGGCAACGCGCTGCAAAATGTCTTTTCGTACTTCAAAAGTTTGAGCGTAAATTGAGCTTGAAGGAGTAAACAAAACGACAAAGAAAGCCAAGAGAAAACCTATGCCACTCCTCTTCATCCTTGCTCTATAGATATTACTCAATTTCATACGTATGTATTGACCATATCTGCCCTTTTGGAAATGCGATCTGCTTGCATGAAGCACCATCATCGCCTAACGCATAACTCCATAGCCCAAAATCTAGTGAGCCGATAAACAGCTGATTTCCGATCAACCCAAGTGCATGGCTGTTGCGTGGAGCATTTAGGATTGAGAAGCAATTCTGAACTTTATCATTCTGAACAACACCTTTCTGACCTGCAATAAATTTCATGCTATCGAATTGCAATGTTGCCCATACTTCACCAACTGAGTTTGAGCATTCACCATCTTTCTTCTTTGTAATGACTTTACTCGTTTCTATCTTCCAAGTTTTTCCCGCGTTCTTTGATCTCCAATTACCATGTGGTGTAATGATTGCAATATCTGAGGGCTCTTCCTGATTTGCTTTTACATCCATCACCTCTGTCTGTCGCCAATCGGTTAGCATACGCCACGACAAACCTGCATCAGTCGTTGCGAGTAAACCATCCCCACGGGCAATGTATATTACTTTGCCATGAGAATTTTTCGCCATGTCCATAGAATATGTTTTTCCATGCTTCCATCCGTATTGGATGAATGTTTTCCCTG
>JBKJHR010000171.1:0-7529 GCA_046598695.1 Kapaibacterium sp. (SeqCode) | reverse complement strand
GAAGAATTGAAAGGTGCCTTCGATAAGGCGTTTAAGGATATTCGTCCGAAATTAAATCTTCCGGGTTTCCGTCCGGGCAAAGCTCCTCTTGCTGTCATAAAAAAGCTACACGGTGATTCTGTCGAAGGCGAGACTCTCGAAAAGTTGGCGCAGGAAAAATTTCAGATCGTCGTTGAAGAGCAGAAGATCGAACCGATCGGTCGTCCGATGATGACAGACCTCCATCGCCATGCTGGCGAAGGTGCGCATTTCAAGATCGCATACGAAGTCAAGCCAGTTATCAATCTTCAAGAATACGATGGGACAGAAGTAGAACAACCTGTCTTTGAAGTGAATGATAAAGATGTGGATGAGCGCATTCACTATCTTCAGTTTGGCTATGCCACACGCGAAGTGACGGAGAATATCGTTGATAAGGAAACGATCGTCTCGCTTACTTTCAACGAGCTTGAGCCGAATGCTGATGGTCTCATGGAGCCGGAGCATTCGCTCGACGTGTATCTTTATGATCCGCAAGTTGTCGAGAAATTACGCGAAGGGCTTATCGGGAAATCTGTTGGCGAAACGATGAAGCTTGATCTTCCAAAAACAGATAGCGGAACAGGTGAGTCCAAAGATACACCCGTTGAGATCAAGATCGATAGAGCAATGAAGGTCGTCCTTCCTGCTTTGGATGAAGAATTTTGCAAGAAGATCAGCCGCGATAAAGCAGCAACAGAGCTTGAGGTCAGGTTGCTCGTCCGCGAAGAGCTTGAGATGAATGCGAAGACGAATTCGGCGCAGGCACTTGAAGCGAATATGGTCGAAGCTCTCTTGAAGAAACATGAATTTGAAGTGCCGAACACGATCACCTACGCTCTTATTGATGCGATGATCCAAGAAGCACGCGAAGAGAACAAACGTAAAGGCTTACCTGAAGACACGAATATAGATGTAGAGCAATACCGCCAACAAGCATGGGCGCAGGCGCAGGTCAGAGGCAAATGGCTCTTGCTCAGAGATAAGATCGTCGAAGCCGAAGCGATAGATGCGACAGATGAGGATATTGATGCGATCGCCGAGATCGATGCAGCAAGCTATGGCATCAAGAAAGAAAATCTCTTGACGTATTACCGAAAGAATGAAGAGATCAAAGAACGCGTCAAAAGCGAAAAGCTCGTGAAGCGTTTGAAAGAGAAATTCGTTATCAACGAGAAGAAGATCACTTCGTAAGGAATTACTCACTTTATGGGCTGAGGGATCATCTGAATATAGTGTAGGGTTATTAGGATTCAGTTGCTGTAACCATCCTTCATTCAGTGAGTATACGATTGTATTATTAATCAGAGTTCGAACTTATGACGAATCCATACCCAAGTTTTGTAAGCTCTTATGCTGAAGAGCTGTTTAAGAATCCGATCCAGAATGCACTTGTGCCGATGGTTGTCGAGCAGACGGCTCGCGGCGAACGCGCATTCGATATTTACTCGCGCTTGCTCAAAGAGCGCATCGTCTTTATCGGTACACCTATCGATGATCAGATCAGCGGACTCATCATCGCGCAGCTTCTCTTTTTGGAATCAGAAGATCCCGACAAGGACATCAACATTTATGTGAATTCACCCGGCGGCTCGGTATCGGCAGGTCTTGCGATCTACGATACGATGCAATACATCAAGCCTGATTGTGCGACGATCTGCATGGGCATGGCGGCTTCGATGGGGTCGCTTCTTTTGGCAGGAGGTTCTGCCGGCAAGCGTTCGGCACTTCCGCATTCACGCATTATGATCCATCAACCGCTTGGTGGTACGCAGGGTCAGACGAAGGATATTGAGATCTATACAGCCGAGATGATCAGAGTCCGTAACGAACTCTATTCGATATACTCACACCATACCGGCAGACCTGTCGAAGAGATCGCAAAAGATTGCGACCGTGATAACTACATGACGCCCGTCGAAGCAAAAGAGTACAGGCTCATCGATAATATCATGACGAAGAACGAGATCAAGAAGTAAACTTGGCAAAACGTTTTTTTAAAGGGGCGCACGACAGTGTGCCCTTTTCTGTAAATATCAGGTTTTAGAATCTATACGTCAGCGAGACCCCTGTGGCGCTTGGTGTTATGAGGAGCTTGGATTCGGATGCGTTGGCGGCGCGGTTCTCATCGCAATGGACGACGTAGATACCAGAGAATGTACCAATAGCCGCCCCCAAGAATACATCGCTCAACCAATGTTGATCATGGTACATTCTCGAAAATGCTGTCATCGTTGCCACGCCATAGAGTCCGATACTTGCCCATGTATTACCAATACGCTCGGAGAGAACGGAGGACAGTGCAAAGGCAATGGTAGTGTGACCCGAAGGGAGAGAATTAAAATCGTTCTTCACCTTGAACGGTAGATAGAATTGAGAGCCTTTAGCAACGTATGGTCTCGCTCTGCCGATAATGGATTTTGCAATCGTAGTGACGATTCCCGAATAGAGAAAAGCTTGGAGCACTTGACGGCTCGTTATGCGAAGATCATCCCATCCTGTAAAAAGACCACCGAAATATCCGGCAATTGCGGCGGGACCAGAATAGACAGGGTCGCCATACCCTCGGAACAAACTCATTGCATCATTGAACGAAGCGGACGTGTTTTGCCGAAGTGCGAATCGCTGACCTTCTTTATCAAGTGGCATCAGCAGAGCCGTTCCGCCAAGTGCACCCGCTGCATGAAGCCAATCGGCTCCATCAAACCGCGAGAGATCGAAATAGTGAACGCCATCTTTCCATGAGAGAGAAAGATCATGTACAAGAAGCTCGCCCATAGAAGACGAGGAAGAAGATCTTTCCTGTGCAAGAAGAGAAGATGAGAAAACAAGTATGAAGACAAGAGAGAAAATTCTTGGCATCCGAATAGTAGTTGTGAATTATGAATTCTCAGTTTTGAATGTATATTAACACGAAAATGTGAAAATTCATAACGCAGAACTTCCCGCTACACTCTCTTCTTATGATACTTATAGAGTTCAATTTGCTCTTGAATATGCGCGCTATTTCGGGTTCGGCGGTAGCGATTCATTTTTCCTTTGGCGATAACGCGAGCCTTTACGTTGTCTGTCGCTTCGATGTCAATGATCTCTCTGATTTCCTTGCGAAGTGCAGGATCGTAGATGGGGAAGCCTACTTCAATGCGATGGCTGAGATTTCTTGTCATCCAATCAGCACTTGCTGCATAGATCTTTTCCTCGCCGCCATTATGAAAGATATAAACCCTCGCATGTTCCAAATACCGATCAAGAACGCTTATTGCTCTGATATTCTTTGACATATCTTCAACACCGGGTATTGCCGAGCAAATGCCGCGAACGATAAGGCTGATCTTTACTCCGGCGTTACTTGCTTCATAGAGCTTATGCACCATACCATGATCTTCGAGACTGTTGAACTTACAGATGATCGCCGCTTTCTTTCCCTCTTGCGCATTCTTTATTTCGCGGTCTATCATCTTCACAAATTGCTTTCGCATATTGAATGGCGCAACGAGCAGATGCTTGAAATCCAATTGCCGTTCCTTGCGCCCCAAGATGCGAAATACTTCATTCACTTCTTTGGTGATGCCGTCATGGCAGGTGAACATTCCGATGTCGGTATACAGCTTAGCGGTTGATTCGTTGAAATTTCCGGTAGCAAGATAGACGTAGCGTTTCTTCTGATTATTCTCTAATCGGGTGACGATACATAATTTGCAATGTACTTTCAAGCCAGGGAAGCTATAGAGAACGTTGACTCCCGCTCGTTCCAATTCTCCCGCCCAATAGAGATTTGATTCTTCATCGAAACGCGCTTTGAGTTCGACGAATGCTGTAACATCTTTTCCATTACGCGATGCTTCTTTTAATGCCTCGACGATCTGTGATCTATTCCCGACGCGATACAATGTTATTTTTATCGCTAATACTTTGGCATCCTTTGCGGCTTCGCGCAAGAAGCGTAAAACGTAGTCATACGATTCATAAGGATAATGTAGCATCACATCTTTTTGCCGAATAACGTAGTGCATCCTCTTCGCTTCATCAAGTTCTTTCACCGGTAGTGGAGGTTGCGACTTGTTCTCTAAAGCCGGCATATTTTCCGGTTTCGGGAAGGCGAAGAGATCGATAAAGTTGTGGTAGCGTCCGCCGGCAAGCATATCGTCTGGATGCAAGCGGAGGAATTTTGCGAGGAGCGTCAAGCACGGCTCTGGCATCAGCGGATCGTAGAGGAAGCGGCAGGGCACACCGCGCTTGCGATTGCGAAGACCTCGCTGAATTTTGGCAAGAAGATCGCCTTGGAATTCATCGTCAATATGAAGCTCGGCATCACGAGTAAGTTTGATAACGTATGCACCTCGCACTTCATAGCGCGGAAAAAAATCTTTTAATGAAAGGCGAATGACATCATCCAAAAACATGATGAACATCTTCTTTCCTTCGCGTGGCAGGACGAGGAAGCGACCAAGTTCATTTGATGGCACCTCAACGATCGCATACTCTGTCGGCAATGCTGCTTTCGGTGCTTCGTCTTTCTCTGGGGTTACGATATTTTTGGGGACGATCTCGACGGCAAGATAGAGTGATCTATTTTGCAAGAAAGGATCTTGATTCTGTTTGCTGATGAAATATGGTTGAATAAGCGGCGCGACCTTTTCTTGGAAGTATGCTCTGGCATATTCGGCTTGGGCATCCGTTACCTCGCCTTCATTGACAACGTAAATTCCTTGCGAAGCAAGTTCAGGGACGATCTGCTTCGTGAATGTATTGTTGAATACCTCATGCTGACTTGCAACGATTCGATATATTCTCTTGAGCAACCGTTCGGGGTCAAGCGGAAGGCTCTTCGCCGAGGTTTTCTTGAGCGTCAAAAGGCTTCTAAGTGAGGCAACCCTAACGCGGAAGAACTCATCCATATTCGATGAGAAGATAGCAAGAAACTTGATCCGCTCGTAGAGCGGATTGCGCATATCGCGGGCTTCCTGCAAGACTCTGGCATTGAATCGGAGCCAGCTGATCTCGCGGTTGGTCGTTCGGAATTTTGTTTTCACCTGGGGATGTGTCGTCGTATCCTGCATAGCCGCGTAAATTACGGAATGCATATTATCTTAGTATTAACAACGACGGCGGGGAGAATGTTGTGGTGGCTTATTATTGCGATAGTAAAAGCATAAAAAAAACCCGCACGTTGTGAATGCGGGTTTTAGAACGACGTTCCAGACAAACTTGTGGATCGCCGAAAGAATCGGGCGCCATCTCCTGACGACGCCCAGCCATGTTCATTGTACACGGGGAGGAAAATTATTGCATGAGTTTACGCTATAAGCATTTTCAGCTTATAATTTGTAAGGCACACATGAAAATCGATCAAAAAATTGAAATTTTTGGTGTCAGATACGGTAAAAACTTGTAATTCTAGTGAAAAACGTTGTATTTTATGATAGAAATAGCTGAAAATACTCGCTGAGGCAGGAGCTCAGTAGGTGAGGGGCACTGATATAAACTCCGTACGCCTTGTTTTGTTACACCCCCAAAATGGGGTATTTGGGGTGAATTTGGAAGATTATTATTTGTAACTATGACCTTCGGGAGGTGTTTATATATAGAATGCAAGCAATAAGTGCTATAACCGTGCCCCGCGAACAGATCAAAAAAGGGGAGAAACGACAGCGATCCGCCGCACCGGAATACGGCGCGGAGGTTATGGCTCGTCCGGAGGTTGCGGCACCGCCAAAAGGCGAACGAAGCGATCGCCAATTGCTCGAAGCATTCCAAGCCGGCGAAGAACGAGCATTTGCCGAGCTTTATACGCGCTACAAAGCAGAGATCTATACCTTCTGCCTCAGAATGCTCGGCGGTGATAGTGCCGAAGCGGGTGACGCATTTCAAGAGACGTTTATCAAAGTCTATGAGAAATGCTCAACCTTTACCTACGGTGAGAACGTCCGAGGCTGGCTGTATATGATCGCTCGGAACGTTGCTCTGAATGTGTATCGCTCAAGAAAACCGGAAGAGACGATAGAGAACCATCAAGGATTAGCCAGCACCGAACGAAGCCTTTCCCCGGATTTTCTTGGTGAGCAACGAACGCTTCGTGAAGCGCTCGAAGCGGCACTTGCCCAATTACCACATGAATTTCGAGAGCCATTTATTCTGCGCGAGTTCGATGGACTTGCCTATCCGGAGATCGCTGAGATAACCGGAGTAACAATGTCTCTTGTAAAGATCCGCATTCATCGTGCCAAACAACGCTTGCGCAAAACGCTTGCACCGCTTTTTGCCGATGAGATCAATGCCTCGCACAACATTACGTATAACGGTACGTTAGAAGAAGAGAGTGACCTATGACATTCGAAGAGAACATATTATCCTATTTGGATGGCACGTTAAGTGATAACGAAAGTGCCGAGCTTTTGCATCAGCTATCGGTTAGCCCTGAGAAGCGCGTTGTGCTCGAGCAGCACTTACAGCTTCGCAGCGTAACCGCGCAAGCGCAGAAGCCTCTCGCAGTGCCAGTCGCTATTGAGGAGCAGCTTGCATTGAGACTTCCGATCATTGCTGAGTATAACCGCGACCTTGTTGTTGGCACAAGTTATGTTGCATCGGAAGTGGCGCGGCAGTCATTCTTCGTTCGCAGTCTTGCGGCTGTGCGTGGTGTGATCGCAAATCATCCGGCACGTCTGGCAACAGGTGTTCTTGCCGTTGCTGCCGTTATTACCTATTTCTTTACGGGAAATACCAATACGAATGAAGTTGCATTGACGAAGAACCCACAAACGATTGTATCTTCGCAAGACGCTTCATCACAACAGTCAGTATCTTCATCGTCGAATTCATCTGTTATGAATTCGCAGGCTGTAGTTTCATCACAAGATGCGTCACCACTGCGATCATCATCTTTATCATCGAATTCATCAATAGTGAAAGATGAAGCTGTTGCAAATTCAGCAAAACGTAATAGTGATGTAAAGACGAGTGCATCGAAGAATGAGTCTTACAAAGCTAATGCGACGAATAGATCATCTGATACACCACTGACGAATATAGCTGATAGAGCGCATGAGACACCTAGATCTACCGTGCGATCAAATGAGATACAGAAGATGCCATCTATCAATAAATCATTTGTTGATGATAAACTCACGAACACCCCTACTGCAGTAGAGCCAACATTTGCGACGATCACATCTGTCGATCGTCTGCGAGATGTGAGCACTGATCGTATAGCTATGAATGCTATTGGCACTCCGATGCGCGGTGTTTCTTTTGGCAGACGTTCTGAGCCTTCTAATACGCCATTGATATTGCGTTTGAGCTTCGGCATGGGACAAAGCTATGTGAAGGTTCGTCAGGCTGATGCAGGTTCGACGACGCGTTTGGAAGCAACGCCTGTTATCGGTATTGATTATGTTGCATCACCGTACTTCTCATTTGGTGTTGAAGCGGGGTCAGCGGGTATCTCTCACATATTGCCGCAGCAAGTAGTTGATAGATCTTCTGGCATTACGAGAGTTGTTACGAGCAACACG
>JBKJHR010000184.1:0-2772 GCA_046598695.1 Kapaibacterium sp. (SeqCode) | reverse complement strand
TGATTTTTAATGGGATTACGGGGGGTAGTTTGACACTGCACTAATCCAGGAATGCCCAGCTTACATCTAAGACGAACTGCAAACCTGATCGGGGATAAAGACTTACCGTGTAGTAATTTTGGCTGAGGATATTGAGAAGTTTTACGCTAAGTTGTGCGCGGCGATCTATCTCGGCAGAGACGAGCACATCAAAGAGGAATTTTGATGTTGCTAGGCGGTCGTCATGCAGTGGCAACGTGCCGAATGATTCGATTCCGCGATAGACGTAATAATCCGATGCGCCATCATATCCGATCGTAGGGCTGAGATGATTGATATACCTTACTCTGCCACCGAGGCTGAGGCGTAAGTTGCCTTCGGCTATTTCATTCTCATAGTAAACACCGAACGAGCCGTTGATGCGGCTTGCAAGATCAGCACGGAGTGCATCAGTATTTGTATAACGCGAGAGCGGAGTAAAACTTGGGAAATAATTCGCATTCGCCGAGAATCGGAATTTGTTGAGCCATAGATCAAACCTTCCCGATATAGATGATGTATGAACTTCCAATGCAGAGAAATATGGTCGCGCTATTTCGGTCGAATCCGTTGGCGGGATGACAACACCTTCGGGTTCACGCCTATCAAGCACGCCGATCCTCGCGCTGAGACTATCATGCTTTCCAAGTCCAACATTAAGGTTTAGGAAACCTCCAAGATTTTTGATCTCGTATGTTTCTGTCGGTGTTGGCGAAAGCGTTGCACGGTCACGGGCATAGTTCACTAAGCCAGTAAGCTGCAATGCCGATGTAAGCTTCATCGAAGCATCTACTCCAAAATTTGTGAAGAACTGCTCCGGCACCTTTGTACCACCGACACTTAAGCGCGAGAGCGTTGCGCGAAGGTATCCCGCAAGGCTAATCCCGAAATCACCACCAATAGAGAGCGAATCACTTCCATAGCCGGAGATGCGGGTCTCGGAAAGATCAGCACAATCACATCCTGTTTTTTTCGTGAGATATTGCAGATCACCGCGAAGCAAAGCACGAGTTTGGAATGAGCCAAGATCAAAACCTAAGGGCTGAATGAGAGCAATACCAAGACGGTCAGCCGTACTTAACGGATTTGCATACAAGGCAAAAGCAGAGTCATTGGCAAATATGCGTCGTGCTGCAATGGTTGCGAAGCCTGCAAGTTTTGTCTGCTCCTTTTCGGAAAGAAGCGGCAGCGACATCTCACCGAGCGCATCAAAGCGGGTACGATGGTCATAGGAATTCGCGGTTGCTGTCTGCGCCAAACGCTCATCAAATATGTCGGTCGTCGTATCTTTTGCAACGACTCCACCATTTACACCGCTGAATGCCGTTGTATAAAGCATCCAAAGTGTCGCTTCGATCTTCGGCGATTCATACGTTGTCTGGGAAAGCAAGGACCAATTATCAACGCGAGGATTAAATGTATTAATATCAACGATCTGATTCCTCGACTTTCCTGCGGCGCGATGATAAATACCAAAAGTAAGATTCACTGGTTGCGAGGGATTATAACTAAAGAGCCCTTCAAAATTTGATAAGCTATTACTAAGCTCCTGCGAATAATGCAAACGTGAGTAGGGTATCGGGGCACGAAGACGTTCGGGAGTTAGCTCTACGGCATCACTCGAAGACAGATCATTGTAATTCATCGCTCCGTTTGCGCTGACTCTGATCGCCGCAAAATTTTCGAGGGGGAAATAATTGAGAAGTGCCGTCCCCGTTACGGGATCGTTCAATGGCAGAATTCCATCAAGCGACATTGAGACAAGCGGCTCGCCTGATCTATTCGTCATCAAGAACGTCTCACGTCCATACGATTGATCGCGCAGGAGAAGCGGCAACCCAATACCGGCTTCTTCCATGATCTGGGCAACCGTCATCGGCGAACCATAATACTGTCGTGCATCGGTCGTGATCGTTGCCGTTGCACCAGAGAAAAGCGCGAGCGGACGATGCCATTCTCCTGTAGTCTTCGTTTGTAGATGTAGAGAATCCTTTACGACAACAGAATCCTTCTTCTGTGCAAATGCCGAAGTAGAGAAGATCACAAGTAGGGCAAAAAGCAAGCCAATGGCTTTTATGCGTTTCACAGATATTTTTCGGTACCGTTTCAGTGGTCTTCGTGTTTTATGTAGATATTTACTTACACGGAAACAACGTGTTTCCGCTGAAAATGTTGCAGATATAGATGTCATTCTCTTCACATACTGCGCCACAAGGCGTTGCGATCTTCGGCTCCACCGGCAGCATCGGCAAGCAAACGCTTGACGTTGTTGCTCGCAATCCCGATGCATTCACCGCTTATGCACTCACGGCGCATAGCTCCGGCACTGCTCTGAGCGAGCAGATATTAGCATATCATCCGATCGTTGCCGTCATTGAAGATTATGATGCTTACGAACTCGTCTGCCATGCAACAAAAAATCAGTTAGCAGCGACACATCATAATACGTATATCCTCAAAGGCGGCGACGCAGAGATCTATGCACGTATCGCTCGTGACCCTGATGCACCTATCGTCGTTGCCGCGATGGTCGGCTTCGCAGGTCTCCGTTCTACGGTAGAAGCAGTAAAAGCCGGAAAGAAAGTCTGTATTGCAAACAAAGAAACGCTCGTCGTTGCTGGTGAACTCATCACCGCTTTAGCAAAGCGATCAGGCGCAGAGATCGTCCCCATTGATTCTGAGCATTCGGCAATAGCACAATGTCTTGTAGGTGAACAGCATTCAAGCATTAAACGCATTATTCTCACAGCAAGC
>JBKJHR010000092.1:0-3168 GCA_046598695.1 Kapaibacterium sp. (SeqCode) | reverse complement strand
GTATGCGAGAGTTACTACCCTCAGCGGAGAAGTCAAGACGATCAAACTCATCAAGCAATAGATCTCGGTTGGAATTTGGGATAGTCTCAATAGGTGTCTTCTTCGGGGACACCTATTTTTTTGGGGTTTTTAATGAAAAATAAGGCTTTGGTGATGTGTAAATATGTGGCACCTATGGTTTTTTACGTGTTTTGGGCGTTTTTAGGGTAGTTGAAATATCCTGTACCTCCTTTAAACTTTCCGGCTTATGCTTGCTCTAATTAACACGAAGCTACACGAAAATGCCAAAAAATGCTTATTTTTGGGTACTTTTAGACAGAACATCTAACCCCCGATGGCGTTACGCGACGAATATGTATTACTCACAGACGAAGACCTTGCCGCTCGGTTCCGAGCCGGGGAGCGCAATGTGAGCTTTACGGTACTCGTCGAACGGTATCAGAAACGGATCTATTTTTCGGCACGTCGCGCCGTCAATGGCGACCATGACGAAGCTGACGAGATCACGCAGGAGACGTTCGTCAAGATGTACGAAGCACTCGATAGCTTTCGCGGCGAAGCCAAACTCTATACATGGCTCTACCGCATTATGATGAATGCGGTGATCTACAGATCACGGCGCAAGAAGGTGAGAAAAAACGTCGGGCTTGATGAAGTAGCCGAGACGCTCGAATCAATTGAGATCGGTGCCCATGAGAAAATGGAGAGTGCCGAAACGACGCAGCTTATCGAACAAGCTATCGAAACGCTTCCGCCAAAACAGCGCGAAGTATTTATGATGCGCTTCTACGATGAGATGCCATACGAGGAGATCGCGCAAATATCGGGGACGAGTATCGGAGGGTTGAAAGCAAACTACTTTCATGCCGCCAAGAAGATCGCCGAGTATGTGCAATTACGAACGAAGGAACGAGTAGCGATTAGCAGTGAGCAATAAGACAATGTCAGAGAACTACAACGAACAGGAGTTACAGCAGCTTGAGAGCGAGATACGCTTGATGGGCAAGCCGTATGCTTCTGATACACCAAGCGAAGAGTACTTCACGGATTTCAGAAGCCGCCTGATGGATCGCATCCAGTCGGAGAATCTTGTGCAGCCTTCTATCCAGAGAGTTGTTCCTGCCGAAGGAGGCTTCATGCAAAAGATGAAGCTCGCATTTTTCGGTTCGCCGCTTCGTATTTCTATCGTCGGTGTATGTGCCGTCGTGGCGATCGTTGCAACGGTAATGATGAATCGCAGTGGTGACGCACCGACGATGACATCGCTTCCTGCTCCGCAGGTCGTCGTACCACAGACGACGATGCCGCAAGCAACGGAGAAACCGCAGATCGTCGAAAGCAAAGAGCAGACTCCGGTGGTAGAGAAGCAAACACAAGCACCGACGCATAAGGCTGTTATTCGTGATGCGAATAAGGAAATGGCACAAAAGGTTGCGCCGATACAATTGGAAGAGCCAGCATCTGAAGCTGACCAAGCAGGAGATTTTTCTCAGTATGACGAGACACTTAGCACCGGCAATGAAGAAGATCCTGTAACATACGACAAGCTCAGTGTGAATGAACTTCAGGCAGTGCTGAAGATATTAGAAGAGAAGAAATAACGAAATTTTTTGAAAGGATAGCAATATGAAACAGTTTATAAAATATATACTTCCCCTTCTGCTCGTGACGACATCCGTCATGGCTCAGGAGATCGCCCCTCCTCCGCCTGGCGAAGGTGATAACATGATGGATGAACGCAGAATGGACCCTGCGAAGATAAAGGAATTCAAAGCGAAGATCGAAGCAAAGATCATCCAGAAGAAGCACGAAAAGATTCGTGAGGTTCTCACGCTTGATGATGCGCAGGCGAAGAGCTTCTTCGATAAATATCTTCCTGCGGAAAAGGAAATGATCGTCCTCGTAAAAGAGCGCAACGAAGCTGAGATCAAACTCTTGAAGCTAACGCAAGGCAATGGCGTTGATGGCGACGTTGACCCGACGATCGCGAAGATCAAAGACTTGAACGGGAAGATACAAGATCGTTACGAGAAGCTCGATGGTGAGTTAAAGCAAGTGCTCAATCCACGTCAGCGCGCAAAGCTTCTTGTTTTCGAGAGAGAATTTAATCGTAAAGTCCGCGAGAAAGTCCGTGAGATGCGCCAGAATTTCCGCGAGAAAAACCCAGACTTCCGCCCCCGCAAAAGGGATATACCGCTTCCTCCGGGACCAGGAAGAATCAGATAAGATCTTAAGGGCACACTACGGTGTGCCCTTTTCTGTTTGTTGCCATTCCTCCCTTTAATGTGTGAATCATGTAAGAATTACCGAAAGTTATGTAAGAGTTTTGCCCTGTCCTTCCCGTAGATTTGCAGGAAATAATAGTAAAAAAATGCCTTGAGGCAATCCGGCTCACCCATTATCTTGTATCATACACTATAGCAGCCGGATTTTTTCAAAATCCCCGCATTGACAAACAACAGGAAAAACTTTTTTTCTTACATACATAACAACTATTCGCTTATGAATATGAAACGCATACTATCTTCTCTTGCCGCACTAGCGATCGTCGGAATGACGTCGTTTACGGCACTTGCATCGAGCCATCGTGAGGCTCCGTTTATCAGCAATGATCCACTTGCCGATAATACGGATCTTTATGCATTCCGCTCACCTGATCAACCAAATACGGTCACGATCATCGCTAACTACATCCCGTTCGAGCTTCCTGAAGGCGGTCCGAATTACTTTAGTTTTGGCGAAGGCATTCGTTACGAGATCCATATCCGTAATCAGGCTACAACCAACCTCACAGGTGGACGTAACGGTGATGATATCACCTACCGCTTTACCTTCAGCCAGATGAACGAAGATCCAACAACGTTCTTCAATATCCGTCTCGGCAAGCAGAACCTCAAGACAACATACATTGCTGAGCGCAGCAAAGATGGCGGCTTGACATGGACGACCGTTATCGCTAATGGCATTGTGCCTCCTGCGAATATCGGACCTCGCTCTATTGAAGGTGGTCTCGGCTTGAACAAGCCATATGCAACGATCATGTCTGATGCGATCGCAACTGCAACAACAGGCTCAAAAGTATTTTGCGGACCTGTTGATGATCCATTCTTTGTTGACCTCGCAGGCATCTTCGATCTTGGTAATTTCCGCAAGGGAAGCAAGGTTGAT
>JBKJHR010000039.1:0-6262 GCA_046598695.1 Kapaibacterium sp. (SeqCode) | reverse complement strand
AAGGGAATGTAAAAAATATGCATAAAAAACACGCTCGTCAGAAATGTCGAGCTTTTTATTATGCGATCAATTATTTATGGTACCAAAACTACTTTCTGCGTAATAACTCCGCTAAGTGTTTGGATACGCAAGTAGTAACTTCCGGGCGAAAGTGACTTCATTGAGAATGGGAAGCTATGTGATCCCTGCGTAAGTATCGAGTTTGATACCACGGCTACTTCATGCCCAAGCACGTCGAGCAATGTGACATGAACTCTGCTTTGGCGCTCAACAGTGAGCTCGAGCACACCATCACGAGTGACAGGATTCGGATAGACCGATACAGAGCTCTTCGTAACGAATGACTCAACTCCTGAAGACTTTGATGATACACAAACATGCTCTACCACATCACTGCATTCTTTCAATGCAGCATCAAAACGTTTGATGTTTACATGGAATGTATCCAACTTATCAAGGGCGGAATATCCAAGAATAAATCCGTTTAAAGATTCATTCGGTTTGATGACACCCGTTGTCCCTGTTGAATTATACTCTGCGAGTGAACGCGCATTTTGCAATTGCACCGTCCATCCGGCAGGAGCGATCGCTGTATCGATCTTCCATCCGCCTTGCATTTCAAAGCTTACATGATTAATGTTTTCGGTACGGAGATTCTGGAAGCTATAGTTAAACGTACACGTATCACTTGGTACAGATGTAAAGCTCACCACATCACACTTACTTACAATGGGTGAACAATTAAGCGTGTGCGTACCAGTAGCAACAGGTGTACCTGAACTAAGTGCTGCATCATCATATGTTGACCATGTCAATGTGATATTCTGACCTGGCGTTGTAGGTTCAATGCAGAAGAGTGCATCATTTGTTGCGCCCGTCGTCTGAGAGCTACCGTTTGGTGCTACGAAGCGAACCGTCACATCTGTCGGATTCGTGTTATTCCAACCCGACGAGTTGACGGCATTCGTGAGTTTTCCGCTTCCATTGGGGATGGAGAACTGGATCGCCTTCAGATCGCTCGGCGGTGAGTTATGCAAGTTAGAATATTTAAGGAGATAGCAACAATTTTGTGGAGATTCAAGTGTAGCAGTATCCTGCTTTGGTGCTTCCTTTTGACACTGCTGAGTAAACTCACCAGTCGTAAGTTCGTCAACGAGGGTACGATAGGTCTTCCAGCCGATCTTGAATGGTGTCGTTGTAGGTCCATCCACACTATACTTAAACGAGGTTTCCACAATGCCTCCAGCAATGCCAGCAGAATCCGCTGGTGCTGTATAAATGATACTATCCGTTTTTACGGTCTTTACCCAAAAAGTTGGAGCACTTGGCGCCGCCGTGAAAGTGACACCTGATGTCTTTGACCATAACACAACTTTCCTTATGCGAGAAGGTAAGGCTGTATTTGATGCGTGATAATTCTTTACTGTCATTGAATATAAGCACCCGCTTTGCAATCCTGCTATAGCTATATCTGCATCGGCAGTCGTGCCCGTAAACGTAATTGGGATATTGCGCAATGTATCACGGCTTATCTCGATATTTTGTGGGTCAAGCGTTGAGACTGCGAAATCAAATTTCGAAATGGAAGGGTTGCCTCGTAAGCAAACGTTAAATCCGCTGACTGAGCCGTCGCTAAGGTCGTTGGAGAATTGTGCCGTAAAGTATGCACCAAAGGCATTTACTGAATCTAATGACCAGCCATTCGGAGGAGTGATCTTTGAAGGGCGCATTGTGCCACCACCAACAGTAATAAGCTTTGCAATAAATCGGTGTACGTTACCAACACTATTCTTTTTATATACCGTAAAATTGAAACAGGGGTCATTTCCGCTTAGCGATGGAGCGACACTGAAAGAATCCTGTGTATTGCCTTGTGTCGGTGTACAAACGACATCCAACGTACCAGTGTTTATGTCATTCACACCACTCTTGGTCTTCCACGACATGGTTACGATCTTATCCAAACTTGATGGCGGAATATCAAGACAAAGTGTGCCAATCAATTTGGTACCACCAGCGGGAATGCCCGAAACGTTCGCAGTCGCATTCGCATCCAGGTTACCGACTACGTTCGTCGTCCATTGAGATCCCGGAGCAGCAGAAAAATCAATAATGGATGTCCCATCAAGCGCCGTCACACTCAATTGCAATTCGTCAATCGATGAGCCAGCAACGTTCCGATTTTTTATGGAGACTTCCCAGCAACAGGTACCAAGATTTGCGACGGGTTTGAGCACAATAGTATCTTTCTGAGCAAAAGCAACATCGGCTAACATCAGAAATATAAAAAGGGGAGAAAGAGCCAAAAGAGCAACGAGTCTTCGTGTCATTGTTATAGGAGAATGGTTATGAAAAAAAAACACTGTTCATACACAACAAAATATAAAACGCTTTCAGGGGAAATAAGTTACCGCTTGTTTTGCAAAGAAAGTGCTAAAGAAGGCGGAGTGCCTAAATATTCCGTATTTTTGCACGATTTTTATCATGTAAGTACGGTTCAAAAAGCTAAATTACGAACAAATGTCACAGGAGACTCCAAAAGCTACTTTTCCGCAGCGTAGCATCCTCTTCGTCTCAAGCGAAGTGTATCCGTATGCGAAGACCGGAGGCTTGGCAGACGTCAGCTCCTCGCTGCCTCAGGCACTGAGAGAGTTCAACCATGACGTCCGTGTCATTATGCCGAAATATGGCTTCATTGGCGAGAAAAAGCAGAAGATCCATATTATCAACCGCACCCAAGGGATGGATTTTGTGATTAACGGCACTTCAACAACCGTGAATGTCAAATCCAGTGCCATCCTCACCCCTCGCACCAGAGTTCAGATCTACCTCGCAGAGAGCGATGAGTATTTCTCTCGCATGGGATTGTATTCTGACCCCGTCACAGGTGTTGATTATCCTGATAACGACGAACGCTTTATTCTCTTTGCTCACTCGGTACTCGAGCTTTGTAAACGTCTTCTTTGGAAGCCGGATATTATTCATTGTAATGACTGGCAATGCGGACTTCTGCCTCTTTATATCAAAGAAGCAATGAAGACTGACCCCTTCTTCAAAGGAACAAAGACCGTCTTTACGATCCATAACCTTGCCTATCAGGGCAATTTCTCCGCTGATAGCTACGCTAAGACTGGCTTGCCATTGGAGTACTTCAATCCAAATGGAGTTGAGTATTTCGGGAACATGTCGTTTATGAAGGCAGGCATTGCATATGCCGATGCCATCACAACCGTAAGCGAAAGCTACGCTGAAGAGATCAAGACGAAAGAGTTTGGTTGTGGCTTAGAAGGGTTACTGACCAAGCGCAAACGAGATCTGCACGGCATACTTAACGGTATTGATACCGCAACATGGGATCCTGAGCATGATGTGAACATCGTCAAAAAGTACAGTGCTGAAAAGATCGCACTTAAGGAAGAATGTAAGAAAGACCTCTGTAGCTCGATGGATATTCCTTATGAGGAAGGTAAGCCGGTCATTGGACTTATTGCACGTTTCGTTGACCAAAAAGGACTTGATCTCTTAACCGAGGTGATGGAGAACATTTTCAAATCCGGTGCGCAAATGGTCATTCTCGGGTCAGGTGAGAAAAAGTACGAAGACTTTTTTACCAAGCAGCAAAAGAAACATCCGAAGCAATTAGGTGTATATCTTGGATTCCATGATAACTTTGCTCATAAGATCGAAGCTGGGTCAGACATCTTTATTATGCCAAGCGCATATGAACCTTGCGGACTCAATCAGATGTACTCCATGCGCTATGGTACTGTTCCTGTCGTAAGACGTACCGGCGGACTTGCCGATACTGTTATTGATATGGATGATGCAACGAAGAAGAAAACGGCAACAGGATTCGTCTTCGATAAATACGATGCAAAGTCATTCTGGAAAGCTCTCGAACGAGCTATGGGAGTGTACAAAAAGCACCCTGACCAATGGCGCGAACTACAACTCAATGGCATGGCACGAGATTTCTCGTGGAATGCTTCAGCACAGAAATACGCAGAGCTATACGAGAAGATCATTGCACAAGAATAATTCGGAGCATACAAATCTGACCTTGTTTACGAAAACTCCCTTGTTGTTCGGACTGTTGTCTTGACCACGAATGTACAAACATAAAACCATTTTCCCGCGCTTTGGCGCACTCTTCCTTTGTTTTTGCTCACTCTTCGCACTTTCATCATGCGAAGAGAAAATCTCAGGCGTCGGTTCGCAATTCTTACGCGATACTGTCTTCGTTGGCAGTAGTGCTATCGGAGATTCCGCTCTTGTGAGATCCACAGCAATTTCTAAGAAGACCGTAAACGCTCTTGGAAGAAACTACGCCCTTAATTATTCCTCCCCCTACCTTTTGGTGGGAAGGAATGCTGACGAATCGCTTGAGTGCTGGTCAGTCTTGCGCTCACCGCTCATCCCAGATTCGTTGGGGACGATCAAGACGGTTTCTATCGTCCTACCAATGAACAATAAGTATCTTTACGGGAATGATGCAGACCAGACGATCGACATTTCTGTCTATACCGAAACAGGTAATAAAGCAACAGATTCTGCAGCAACACTAACGAAAGCCGATCTCTCTTCTCAACCTGTTGGTACATTTACTGGTACTGTCAGCAAGGATTCTCTACCAACGATCACGATCACGCTTGATTCAGCGGTTGTCGTACCACTCTTAAAGACAGCATCGCTTTCCTTCGTCATTGTGCCGAACGTAGGCATGAAGACGATGCGCGCATTCTCATCTCTTGAATCAGGTCTTATCACAAGTACTCCACATTTCTCTTATACGAATAAGAAAAATGCTACGGATACGATCACATCTTTTATCACGTCACCGGTATATGACTATCACCTTGCAATCGAGACATTTACTCCACCGCCAGGGACATTCTATCTGCGTGGCGTAGTTGCACAACGCGAACGGTTCGTGTTGAATACAAAACTCATCAGAGAGAAGCTCTCGCTTGATAAATATGCAACGATCAATACGGCAACGTTGCAATTGACGACTGACCCATCATTCTTCAAAACATCAGCAACACCAACTGATACAACAGCTCCTGCACTCGTGACGATCACCGCACCGCTCAAGGCTGACTCTGCCCAGCTACTACAGGCATACGGCGAACGCGATACGAAAATTATAAACAGGTTTAACTTCCAGCTCCGAAATCTGATCGAATCAGCTTTGCGCAATGGGCAGGATAGCATCGTCTTCGAGCTTCGTTCAGGTTATACTGTCAGGACGTTTAATGGCGTGAATATTGACGTCGAAGATTATAATTTTGTCAGGTGGGTGTTCTATAATGTTGATGCGGCGGATGTATCAAAACGACCACGCTTTTTGATCACGTATTCTCATTTAACGAAGTAATGACGCGCCAACATACAATCTTAAAGCCGTTTTTCCTCTCCGTCACGCTCTTTGTGTGTCTATTCGCATCACATGATCTTTTCGCACAAGGCTCACCCTACGGACTTATCGGATATGGCGAACCGATCATCACAAGCGATCCGCGCATCGAAGCCCTCGCAGGCTCTGGCACTGCTCTGCTTGATCCACGCAACATCAATGACATTAACCCAGCAACATGGAGCTGGCTCAATCGCACTCGCATCGAAGCACGTGCAAGGTTCACGACCAATCGATCAGAACTTGGTAACGAAACAACACTTCTTCATCGTACAAAACTTGCAGGGTTTTCTTTCGGCTCACCGGTGAGTGAAAACTACGGACTTGCATTTGCATTAGGATTTAGTCCGCTCACCTATAGTGATGCCGAAACGATCTACACTGATTCGCTCGCTTCTACAACCTATGTTCGTGAAGGGGGTCTATCGCAAATTTTTGCCGGAGTTTCCGTTCGCCCGATGACATGGTTTGCCGTTGCAGCCCGTTTGGATGCGATCTTCGGTAATACGCGTGACCTTGCGAAAGTCACACTAAATGACCCAGCGGCAATATCTGGTCTTTTTGAAAGGGATTACAGTGCGAATGGTTTGCGCGGCACATTTGGTGTTGTCTTCGCTCTTGATTCGTTAGTACCATCCTTATACGGTTTAACGGTCGGTGGAAAATTATCTACGGCTTCTGCACTTTCGGTGACAAGACGTACGATCGTTACACCAACCAATAGCACGCTTGATTCAACCATCGAGGAAAGTGGCTCGGCGGATTATCCTGCTTCGATAGCACTCGGCATCTCATCTCGCTTCGGAGATCGCTATCGTGTAGAAGTAGATTATTTCGCGCAAGACC
>JBKJHR010000245.1:0-24260 GCA_046598695.1 Kapaibacterium sp. (SeqCode) | reverse complement strand
GGAGTTACTTGTTCAACAATTACGATCGTAACAGACTATGCTTGTTTTAGACGGAAATACCCTTACAATTACCGATGTTGCACGTGCTGCACGCCGTGAAGAAACGGAGTTCTCACTTTCGCCAGAGGCACGGGGTCGTGTCGTTGCTTCTAGAAAACTTGTTGATGGATGGATAGCAAGTGGTGAAATTATTTATGGAATAACGACAGGCTTCGGAGAGTTTGCGAACGTCACGATCCCACGCGATAAGATCCAAGAACTTCAGCAGAATCTTCTTCGCTCGCATTCGGCAGGGGTTGGTATACCACTTCGTAATGAAGTCGTTCGTGCAATGCTCCTACTTCGCGCAAATGCTCTTGCAAAAGGATATTCTGGCGTACGTCCGAAAGTGATCGAGCAATTGCTTGAATGCTTGAGTTGTGATGCGCTCCCTGTTATTCCATCTCGCGGTAGTGTTGGTTCATCTGGTGATCTTGCACCGCTTTCGCATCTTGCACTCGCTTTGACAGGCGAAGGGATGATGTCTATCCCTGATCTTATCATGGGACGTGTGACCTTGCCCGCGGCAGAGGCATTAGCATCTGTTGGTATTACACCCTTACAACTTGAAGCGAAAGAAGGACTGGCACTTATTAATGGCACACAGATGATGTCCGGTATCGGTGCATTGGCACTTGATTCGGCGAAGCGTCTTGCAGAGCTTGCCGATATTGCAGCTTCAATGTCCTTCGAGGGGTTACGTGCAACTGATAAAGCGTATGATGAGCGTTTCGCTGATGCTCGTCCGCATCTCGGTCAACGTGAAGTCGCGAAGAATATGCTCAGGTTAACCAAAGACAGCGAGATACGTGATTCACATGTAGAAGGTGATACGCGAGTGCAAGATGCATATTCGTTGCGTTGCATTCCGCAGGTGCATGGTGCTGTACGCGATACGATTCGTTTTGCTGAAGGGGTGATCACAACAGAAATAAATTCGGCAACGGATAATCCACTTATCATTCCGAACGCTGATGGTACGGGTGCACATCTTGAAGGCGGAAATTTTCATGGCGAGCCGATGGCATTCGTTCTTGATTATCTCGCCATCGCACTCAGTGAACTTGCAAGCATTAGTGAACGCAGGACGGAGCGTCTCGTCAATGGCGCGCTATCTTTCGGGTTGCCGCGTTTCTTGACGCCGAAAGGCGGATTGCATTCGGGGTTGATGATCGCACAATACACCGCCGCTGCACTTGTCAGCGAGAATAAAGTTCTTGCGCATCCTGCGAGTGTGGATTCGATACCAACGAGTGCGAATCAAGAAGATCATAACTCAATGGGCTCGGTCGCCGCGTTGAAATTAGAGCAGGTCGTGGATAATGTCGAATCGGTGATCGCAATAGAAATTCTTTGCGCTGCACAAGGGATAGATTTTCTCAAACCACTCAAGCCTGGGTGGGGAAGTAGCATGGCACATAATAAAGTGCGAGAGGTTGTGCCGTTCTTGGAGGAGGATCGCAACATCTCCATTGATATAGCCGCCGTCAAGAATCTGATCGCTCACCCTGCATTCGCCAATTCCTTTGCGATGGCTTCGTGATAAAAGCTCTCTTCAAAGCATATAAACTTCAGATCTTCATAGCGTTCGCTTTGGTGATCGTTGAGAATGTCACGTTCATAGCCGAACCATATATCTTTGGGCAAGCGATCGATGATCTACGTGAAGCAAATGTGATCGAAGAAGAGGTGGATTCGACCATTGCAAATACGATGGTGCGCCAAGCGATCGATTCTGTGCGTGAGCATCTGCTTGATTCGCTTATGCAGCGTGATTCCCTTCGTGAAGAAGAAATAGATACAACGATCTCTTCATTATACTTACCACAAGGAGAGTCACAATCTGAGATACGCGTTATCCCTGCTCTCTACATGCAGAATGAACAGGAGACTTTAGAGCCACCCGTACTCACACCGCTCGAGCTTTCACTTGAGCGGTTTTTACGACGCAAAGCCAAACGGGATTCTATTCGTGGAGAGTTTGATAAGAATCTTCAGTCTATCTCGACAACACAAGGTGATTCTGCACGGCGCGAAAGCCTCCGCAAATTGGGGCTTTCCCCAGGTGCACGTCGCAAGCTTCGTGAGATACTTGCAGAGCGTGATTCGATGCGTACGCTTTTGCGCAGTGGCTCTATTGCCAAAACAAAAGTGCGAAAAGAGGGACGGGATTCACTTCGTGCTGCGATCAAAAAGAAACCGCGTACGCATCCGAAGCTCACCGATGATATTAATGGATTGAAGCATCCTGTCTCATTCTTTTTCCCGAAAGATTTTGGACCGTTCATTCCCGCGATGCTTCCGTGGGTTATTCTCTATCTTATCAGTTCGGGTGTTGGCGCATGGAGAAGGTATTACGATACGAAGATCTATACGCGAATGTTTGCGAATCTTTCAAGCAAAGTTGTTGAGAAGCAACTCCTGCAAGGAGAAGAAATATCGAAGATCGCGGGACGAAGTACACTTGCATGGAATAATATTGAGTTCTTTCAATACAGTCTGCCGGAATTCATTGAGCAGATAATTAATGTCGGCGGTGCAGTGCTTGCGCTTTCGCTTTTCGATTGGCGTCTTGCCGCCATTGGTGCATCGCTTATTGCGATGGTGGTCTATGCAAGCAAGTTCTACATGGCACGCATAGGGATATTCAAACGAGAAATTAATGATCTGAAAGAGGTAGAGTATGATACGTTCGGCACAAAAGACCCTGCAAATATCAGATCATACTATACAAAAATTTCTGATCTTGAAGTGAAGGTATCCCGAATGGATACGCTTGGCTATATGATCTTACGTGGCGGTTTGCTTGTGATGTTTATCGGGACGCTCTATATATCTCTTGATCTTGACCGCTTCACCATTGGTGAAGTTTATTCGATCGTTGCCTATGTCTGGACATTCGTTACTGCTTCGGAGTACATCCCGTATCTCTCAGAGAAGTGGGTCAATCTTCGTGATATTACGCGCCGCTTAGAGACCGAGGATATGCTTGATTTTGGTGATATAAAATTATAATCTTCACTCCAAACGTTTTTTCCATTCGGAAATTTTCGTGAGTGCTTGCATCGGTGTCAGATCGTTGACATCTATCTCGCGGAGTTCATCCGCGACTTTTGAGTCCACATATTTATTCTGAATTTCCGGCGGCACATCGCTTTTCTTTTCTTGCTTTGGGAAAGGGATGCTCCGTTGAATATCCGCTTCGACGATCTTTAACTCTGTCTCTTCAAGCTCTCGGAGGATTTCCCTTGCACGGTCGATCACATCAGCAGGAATACCTGCCATTGCCGCAACTTCGATACCGTACGAATGATCTGCATAACCTGGGACGATCTTATGCAGGAAGTGAACCTTACCCTCAGCCTCACGCACTTCCACTTTCAAATTCTTTATTCGTTCGTATCTATCAGCAAGAGCATTTAGTTCGTGATAGTGGGTTGCGAAGAGCGTCTTCGCACCAGGGAGTGTGTCGTGAATATGCTCAGAGATAGCCCATGCGATAGAAAGCCCGTCGAAGGTTGATGTTCCGCGACCAAGTTCATCGAAGAGCAAAAGGGAGTCGGCTCCTGCATTGTTCAAGATATTTGCGGCTTCATTCATCTCTACGAGGAATGTTGATTCACCCTTTGCGAGATTATCACTTGCGCCGACGCGAGTAAAAATACGATCAAGCAAATGTAATGAGCACTTCGTTGCTGGCACGAACGATCCGATATGTGCCAAGAGTGCAATAATACCTGTCTGTCTCAAGAAGACAGATTTACCCGACATGTTTGGTCCTGTGATAACGAAGAACTCTGAATCTCCTGCGACAAAGCGGGCATTGTTCGGTGTGAAACGCTCGCCGATCGGTAAGCTTTTCTCTACAACGGGATGTCTGCCGTTCTCGATCGTGAGATTCTTCTCTGCGGTAAATTCAGGGCGCACCCAATTGCTTCGTGCGGCGACAAGCGCAAGGGAAAGAAGCGAGTCTGCAAGGGCAATAAGCCGAGCGTTACGTTGCAGCGGCTCAATGTCTTTCATCACTCGAACGCGGAGCTTAGCAAAGAGATCGGATTCGATGATAGCGATCTTTTCCTCTGCTCCATAGATCTTTTGTTCATATTCTTTCAGCTCAGGAGTAATGTAGCGTTCGGCATTCGTTAAGGTTTGCCGACGCTCGTAATCATCAGGTACAAGATTCTTATTCGCTTTGCTGATCTCAATGTAATATCCGAACACACCATTGAAATCAACCTTCAATGAGTTGATGCCTGTGCGTTCACGCTCACGCGCTTGTACATCCATCAAATTCTGTCTGCTTGAGGAAGTCAGCGAACGTAGCTCGTCAAGCTCGGCATGTGCGCCATCACGTATCACACCAAGCTGTGCAGGATTCGCTGGAGCTTCGGGATTGATGATGGTGTCAACTTCTTCGGCAAGTGATGTGAGTCCATCGAGATCATTGGCAATGCGTTCAAGAGCTTCAGATGTCGAAGCACCTTCCGCCGAAGCGGGTGCGAAGGACGAAAGTTCTTTCAAGGTTTCCTTGATCTCAGGGATACGCCAGAGCGTAAACTTCAGGACAAGAAAATCACGTGGTGATAAAATCCGCGCACTTGCGAACCTCCCGCAAAGACGTTCGATGTCGCCGAGTTCACGTAAGGTAAGTCGTAACTTTTCGCGAAGTTCTCGTGCTTCAAAAAGCAAAGTGACTGCATCGAGACGTGAAGTGATCTTCTGAACATCGCGTAATGGACGAGCAAGCCAATTCCGAAGCATTCTCGCACCCATCGGAGTTTGCGTCTCATCGAGTACGCCGAGAAGTGACGCATTGTTGCCGTCATCTTGCATCGGGAAAAAGATTTCGAGATTGCGCCGCGTGGATTGATCGAGCGCCAGTGTATCACGATTATCATGGAGTGAAAGCTTCGTGATGTGATCAAGCGATGTTGCTGTTCGTGTTTCACGAAGATAATCAAGCACAGCCCCGGCGGCAATGATGCCAACAGTGAGATGATCGACACCAAATCCTTTAAGTGAATTTGTTTTAAAGTGCTCGAGCAGAAGATTCTTCGCAGTATCAGGATGGAATATCCATTCTTCGCGCTTCGTGAGAGTTGGCTTTTGATCGAGCGCAATATAATATGGAGCAAATTCGATCTTTGCAGTATCTTTCTTGGCGATGATAAGCTCTCGAATTCCAAGCGACCCGAGTACGTCCGCTATTTCATTCTCAGAGAATTCGCCAACATAAAACTCGCCTGTAGAAATATCAGCATAGGCAATTCCAGCAATACTACCAGAGACGACAAGTGACCCAACGTATGTATTGCGCCCTGCTTCAAGGGTCTTTTCGCTCAGTTGTACACCCGGTGTGACGACTTCCACCACATCGCGTTTGACAATACCTTTTGCAAACTTGGGATCTTCAAGCTGTTCGCAAACGGCGACTCGGTATCCTGCGCGGATCATCTTCGGCAGATAATTATCCAGCTGATGATGTGGGAAACCCGCAAGCTCTACATCGCCTGAGCCACCATTATTGCGTTTGGTGAGCGTGATGCCTGTTGTCTTAGCAGTGATAATAGCATCCTCACCGAAGGTCTCGAAAAAATCGCCCATGCGGAAGAAAAGCACGGTATCTGGGTAGCGTGCTTTGATGGAGCCATATTGCTTCATCAATGGTGTTTGTTTTTCTTCGGATGTCTTTACAGATTTTGCCACAGAGAGTGAAAATTAGTCTTGCAAAAGTACAAAGACTTCTCTTGCGTTCCTTCGGATTTTGCCTGTTTCTGTCTTCGCGCGAAAAAATGTGTGCATTTTTGTAGTAATGACATTATACTATAATATCGGACGGCTCATAACACCTCTGGGAACAACTGCTCTCAAAGGTGCGGCAATGCGGAATATCTCAGATCGGCAAACGCAGGCTATTCTTGTCGGTGATGACGGGATGATCGTTGCTGTCGGTGATGAAAACGTAATTCGTAAAGAGATTAGGGCGGATGTAAACCAGATCAATTGCCGAGGGCTTCTGGCACTTCCAGGCTTTGTGGATTCGCATACTCATGCTGTGTTTATGGGTGAGCGAAGCGAGGAATTCTGTATGCGCGCCGAAGGCAGAAGTTATCAGGAAATTGCGGCGATGGGTGGCGGGATCAGATCGAGTGTTGCGAAAGTCCGAGGCGCAAGTGCGGAAGAAATTGCTGACTATTCAGCGAAGTTCGTTCGCAATGCTCTTTCGCTCGGGACAACGACGATGGAGATCAAATCCGGTTACGGACTTTCGGTCTCATCCGAAATTGCTCTCTTGGAAGCGGCAGATATAGTTGGCGAGCGAACGGGCATGGAAGTCATCAGGACATGGCTCGGTGCTCACGCTGTGCCGAATGATGTAGAACAATCTGATTATGTTCAACAACTTATAGACGAGCAGCTACCGATCGTTGTTGAAAGAAAGCTTGCGGAATTTGCTGATGTTTTTTGTGATGAAGGATACTTCACGAATGCAGAAACAGCAGAGATATGCAGTGCTGCAAAGCACGCAGGATTAAAGATCAAGCTCCATGCTGATGAACTTGCTGATACTGGTGGTGCAGGACTTGCGGCGAAGCTTGGCTCATTCAGTGCCGACCATCTTTTGAAGATCAATGATGAGGGTATTCGTGCACTTGCCGAGAGTGAACGGACAATTGCAACGCTGCTCCCAATAACAGCGATGTGCATTCGTTCGGCGTATGCGCCTGCGAGAAAGATGATCGAAGCGGGGTGTGCTGTTGCCATTGCGACCGATTGCAATCCTGGAAGCTCAATGAGCGAGAATATGCAACTTGCCTTTTCGCTGGCAGTGATAGGGATGGGTATGTCTCCCGAAGAGGCGCTTACAGCCGCTACACTCAACGGAGCAGCATCAATAGACCGCGCAACGACGCATGGCTCCATCGAAAAAGGGAAGATCGCAGATATTGTATTTTATGATATGCCTTCTCTCGCATATTTACCATACCATATAGGCGTAAGCGAAATTATCGCAGTCGTGAAACGTGGAAAGATCATTTCAGGTAATTTATAACCATACTGCGAAAAAAAATAAGTTGAAGGTGAGTGAGATTTTCGGTGGGGGAAGCGTGTTACGAAAGTCCTAATTAATTTTTACGCATCGTTTATTCTTGTGGCAAAAATCGGTTCATCGGCGGCTTCCGAACTTCTCGACGTAAGGGACTTTGATGTCGCGACGTTTATCTCCGTCGTTATTCTTACGATAGCCGGATTCTTCGCGATCTATAGCGCGACGTATGCGGCGCAAATGAACGACCGCTTTACTCTCCAACTCCTCTTCGCTGCCGGAGGGATGGTCATTATGATCGTGATGGCACTAATACCAGTGCGGTGGTTCTCCTTTGCGGCATATCCTTTTTATGTAATTAGTCTTGGACTCTTAGTGTATGTCGCTTTTGCGGGGAAGCTTGTGTATGGTCAGCGAAGTTGGATCGCTTTTGGCTCGATTCAATTTCAACCCTCCGAACTTGCAAAACTTGCCGCGCTGATGGCTGTCGGGAAATTCCTTTCCGGCGGAGATAGGAAACTCACTCGTCCGTTTGATTTTATTGCGGTTTGCACGATGATCAGTGTGCCTATAGCACTTATCTTACTCGAACCTGATCCCGGAAGTGCAATGGTCTATGTTGCATTGCTCTTTATTATTTTGCTCTGGAGCGGCACGGATCTCTTTTTGCTGACCGCAGTGGTTGGTCCAGGTATTGTTGCCGTGCTCTCGCTTTTCGGCAGAACACCGATGGTGATCTCCGTCCTTGCTTTTGGCGGATTGCTCTTTTTCTTTTATCGAAAAAATCTTCTTACCACGATACTCGTCTTCGTGCTTTTGGTTGCGGCAGGATTTTCTTCAGAGACGATCTATAGCAAAATGCACCAATACCAACGACAGCGTATTGAAGTATTGCTCAACCCTGAACTCGACCCTCTCGGTGCGGGCTATAACGTTATTCAGACGAAGATGGCGATCGGCTCCGGCGGAGCAATCGGAAAAGGTTACTTGAAAGGCACGCAGACGCAGCTTCGATATGTACCGAAGCAATGGACGGATTTTATTATCAGCGTCCCTGCTGAGGAATTTGGCTTCATAGGTGCAATGGTTGCACTTGCTCTCTATGCTTTTCTTGTATATCGAAGCCTTGCGATCGCATCATCTGTCAGAAGCACATTCTCCAGTGTCGTTGCGATTGGCATCACCGGCATTTGGTTTTTGCATATTACCGTGAACATCGGTATGACATTGGGACTTATGCCCGTTGTCGGCATTCCACTGCCGTTTATGAGCTACGGCGGTACCTCCCTAATTACAAATATGCTCATGGCAGGTATCTTGATGAATCTCTATCGCAATCGTAGAGTTAATTTTTAACGTTATTACACATTCTTCATCACTTTCGCATAGGGAACATATGGAGTTCGCATGACCTTCTTTTTACTATGGAAACAATCAGCACAAGTCAGATCGTAGATAAGAAAACAAAAAGCTTTGATGAAGTCAAAGTGGTTTTTCTTGGGTTGCTATTTTACTATACAGTTTTCTTTATAAATAAACTTGTTCTCTATTTGGGGACAAAACCTGGTGAATTCGAGAAAATATTGAGTTCTTCAAAACCAGCATACTTTTTGGCTATATTTTCAGTAGGATTGGCTGTCCTCCGCCTAGGTTCCATGCCATTTTGGAAGAACATACTCCAGTCGGTCTCTACCTTATGTCTCGGTACCGCAGTCATTTCTTACGGAATGTACATAATAGGATGAGGTGATATTGCTACAGCAAATATCTACGGCACAATAAAAACTCTTGGTTTGCAGGTCAGGACGAGAAGAGTGAAAAAAGAGTGTCGCATAGAATTCGTTGTAAAAGTGATGTTCTAATAAGTATTTCCACACGGCAAAGTTACAGCTCTTGCAGAAATTTTGCCCTACTTCACTTCGCCGAACAAAATAAAGCCATATATTTGTAACGTAAACTTTGTACACTTCGAGGGATTTTCTCTTGGTTTGTGTTGTTTTCATGTGTCTTAAGGGTCGTTTACTGGAATAAAAAAGTCTGATGTTAAACGAATTTTCTCACGTCTTTGCATACTTACTGCTCGGCATAATTTTTACTGCCGGCGGATTGGTGACGAATTTTTTCCTTCGTCCGAGCCATCCGAATAACCTCAAGAACGCCATTTACGAATGCGGCGAAGATCCTATCGGCGGCGGGCACGTCAAATTTAATATCCGTTTCTATGTCATCGCCTTGATCTTTATTCTCTTCGATGTCGAGCTTGTGTTCCTTTTCCCGTGGGCAGTTGTCTATAAACAAATGGGATGGCTTGCGTTCAGCGAAATGCTGGTGTTCTTGGCGATCCTGATCGTCGGCTTTGCCTACGCATGGGTCAAGGGTGATCTTGATTGGGTTCGTCCGAAGCCGTATGTTGCCCAGTTGGATGATCTTATTTCGCGTGATATGCCTCGCATTATTCCACGTCCGGCGCCAAGCGTCACGATGCCTGTGCCTGAGGAAGTGTTGGCGAATTGAGTTGGGGATTGATTAGCATAGATGTATAGATGTAGGAAAAATTATGGGATTACTGAATAAACATGACAATCCGTTCGATTCTGGTAATATCGTTATTACTGGGGTTGACACGTTATTAAATTGGTCGCGTCTATCGAGCCTATGGATGATGGGCTTTGGCTTGGCGTGTTGCGCTATTGAGATGATGGCGGCTTCGGCTTCGCATTATGATATTGGCAGATTTGGTGTTATTCCGCGCCCCAGCCCTCGTCAATCGGACATTATGATCATTTCGGGTACGGTCACACTCAAGATGGCTTCGCGCACGAAGTTACTCTATGAGCAGATGCCTGAGCCAAAGTATATTCTTTCGATGGGTTCATGCTCGAACTGCGGTGGTCCGTATTGGGAACACGGTTATCACGTATTGAAGGGTGTTGATCGCGTTATTCCTGTGGATGTCTATATCCCCGGCTGTCCGCCGCGCCCTGAAGCACTTCTCGAAGGGCTTATCAGGCTTCAGGAGAAAGTCCGTAAGCAATCATTAGCAAAGACGGCATAATGAAGAATACAGAAATTTACGAGAAAGTAAAAGCGGCATTCGGCGATAAGATCGGCGAATGGCATGAGCAAACCGGAAGCGAGTACCAAAAGCGTACAAGCTCATTTGCTGATGTCGCTGATGCTTCCTATATCCGTGATGTATGCCTCTATCTGCGTGATACAGCGGATATGAATTTCGACAATTTGAATTTGCTTTCGTGTATGGATAATGGTGATAAGACACTATCTGTCGTTTATCACATGGAGTCTGTCTCGAAAAAACAGTATTTTGCATTGAAGGTAACCGTGCCGATCGAAAGTGCAGTCGTTTCGTCCGTATCGGACGTATGGACAAGCGCCAATTGGCAAGAGCGCGAAGGATGGGATATGCTTGGTATAAAGTTTTTGAATCATCCTGATCTGCGTCGTATCCTTCTTGATGAGGATTGGATCGGGTATCCTCTCCGTAAAGATTATAAGCAACCGGAGTTTTATCGCGGTATGAGAGTACCGTACTAAAGAATGGCAGAGCTACTACACAAGAAATTTCAGACAACAGCACCCGCACCGATCAAAACGATAGCTGCGGAGAAGGTCGAACCAGGCCGTATTAAGACCGAGGAAATGGTCTTGAATATCGGACCACAGCATCCTTCAACGCATGGTGTGCTCCGCTTGGAAGCAACACTTGACGGTGAATTGGTTATTGATGTTGTTCCGTTCTTAGGTTATTTGCATCGTTGCTTCGAGAAGCATTGCGAGGCAATGACCTATCCGCAGGTGATCCCTTACGTTGACCGTATGGATTATCTCGCGGCAATGAACTCCGAGCATGGGTATGCACTTGCTGTCGAGCGCATGATGGGCATTGAAGTGCCCGAAAAGGTAGAGTTTATTCGCGTCTTATTCGCCGAACTTCAGCGTATCGCCTCGCATTTGCTTGCGATCGGTACGTTCGGACTTGATACAGGAGCATTCACACCGTTCCTCTATTGCTTCCGTGACCGTGAAGATGTGTTGGAAATGTTTGAAAAGACGTGCGGTGCGCGTCTTCTCTATAATTATATCTGGGTTGGCGGACTCTCGCATGATCTGCATCCCGATGTATTGCGTATGTGCCGCGAATTCGTCAAGAAAAACCGCGCCACCCATAAAGAGATCAACGAACTTCTGACATTCAATAAGATCTTTGTCGAGCGCACGGCGAATGTCGGTGTGTTGCGTGCTGATGTCGCTATCAATGGTGGTGCATCAGGACCGATGCTCAGAGGTTCAGGTGTAAAGTGGGATCTTCGCCGTGACGACCCATATTCCATATACGACCGCTTTGAGTTTGATATTCCCGTTGGGACGGGAATGATGGGCACAGTCGGCGATTGCTTTGATCGTCATTGGGTGAGAATGTGTGAGTGGGAGCAATCGCTCAATATCATTGAGCAAATTTTGGAGAAGTTTCCGCAGGATGATAAGACGGATGTGCAGAAGGCTGTGCCGAAGCGTATCAAGCCTGCTGTTGGTGAGATCTATTCACGTGTAGAGAATCCTCGCGGCGAGCTTGGCTTCTATATTTCGTCGAAGGATAGCATCAACCCGTGGCGCGTGAAGGTACGCTCACCAGCATTCGTGAATTTGAGCTTATTACCGATCATCTCGCGTGGATACTATATGGCTGATCTGATCATCATTCTCGGCTCTATAGATATTGTGCTTGGTGAAGTAGATAGATAATAAAAGTTGTGTTAAGAAAATATGTTTGAAGGACTTAGTGAGCTTTTAACAGGGTTGCTCGGGAAGAACACGTTGGCAGATATTCTGTCGGTCGTGGTGTACTGTGCAATTCCTTTGGTGATCATTCTGCTTTACGCACTCTTCGCTATCTTGGCGGAGATGAAGCTCTCTGCATGGCTCCAAGATCGCTTGGGTCCGATGCGCGTAGGCCCCTATGGCATCCTTCAGCCTATTGCTGATATTTTGAAGTTGATGCAAAAGGAGGATATTACTCCGTATCAGGCTGACAAGAAACTCTATAATCTTGCTCCGTTTATTGTCTTCGTTGGCAGTTATGCGGCATTCGCGGCGTTGCCATTCTCAGCGATCTATGTCGGTGCTCGTATCAATACCGGTGTATTCTATATTGTCGCCATTAGCTCACTTGTTGTTGTTGGTATCTTAATGGCAGGTTGGGCATCGAATAATAAGTATTCGCTTTTGGGTTCGATGCGCTCTGTGGCGCAGATCGTCAGTTATGAAATTCCCGCTGGTCTTGCTATCCTTGCTGTTGTGATGATCGCTGGAACGATGGATATGCAAACGATCACGAAATTGCAAGAAGGCGGCATACAGAACTGGTTTATCTTTGGTGGACCGAAATCACTCCATGGCTTTGGCGGTGCGGCATCATGGGCGTTGGCTCCTGTTATGTTCGTTGCATTTATCATGTATATCGTCGCTTCACTTGCGGAGACGAACCGTGTGCCATTTGATATTCCTGAAGCGGAATCTGAGCTTGTGGCAGGCTATCATACGGAGTACTCAGCAATGAAATTTGCTCTGTTCTTTTTGGCAGAGTATGCGAATATGTTCGCGGTAAGCGCTATCGCATCTGTACTCTTTTTGGGCGGTTGGAATTCACCGTTTGGTGATTTCTTAGGCGGTCCTGCATTCGGTTTCATCTGGTTCATCGGCAAAGCCGTTGGTTTTGTGGTGATACAGATCTGGATACGCTGGACGCTTCCACGTTTGCGTGTTGACCAGCTGATGCATATTTGTTGGAAGGTGATGATCCCCTTTGGGATGGCGACGGTCTTGGCTGTCGGCACGATCGTCACATGGTTTGCTCATTGATCGCAAACGATCAATGTGGAAAAACCAACTTCTCTTCACGGCTCTTTTTGCGCTTGGCTCGATCCTTGCGGGAGTCGGGTGGGTCGCGGAGTTCAGAGCATTGCCAGTAAATCTGACTTGGGCAATGATCGCCGGACATGCGATGCAAGTGATTGGGGCATTTGGTCTCTTATTGATACCTGATGCTGAAGAAAAAGTGGACGAATCGTTATCACGAATAAGCGACGACGAAAGACGGAATACGATTTTATGAGCGGATATTTTAAAGGCATACAAGAGGGATTAGGCACGGCATTCAAGGGCATGTCCATTGTGATGAAGCACTTGTTGCAGCCCAAAGTGACGCGCCAGTACCCGAACCCTGAAGATCGGTACGATATGGGCGAGCGTTCGCGCAATCGCCTCTATGTGAATATGGATGATTGCATCGGATGCGATCAATGCTCGCGTGCCTGTCCGGTGAATTGTATCACGATCGACACGGCGAAGGCGGTCCCTGGCGAGAACGTCGGGACGACATCGAACGGCAAGAAGAAATCATTATGGGTTACGCGCTTTGATATTGATATTGCAAAGTGCTGTTATTGTGGGTTGTGTACATTCCCTTGCCCGACCGAGTGTATCCAAATGACTGATGTTTTCGAATTCAGCGAATATGATCGTGTGAATTTGATCTATAATTACGCAACGATGGATGCAACCGAGGCAGAGTTGCATACTGCAAATGCGAAGAAGGATGAGGAACGCGCTGCAGCAGAGCGTGCGAAGCAAGCAGAGGAAAAGGCGAAAGCCGCAGCCGCTGCTCCGCCTGCGGCACCCGCACAGGCTCCGGCAAACCCACCTACTGGTGGAGTAAAGCCGCCGCCATTCGCCGCGAAACCAGGTGGAGTGAAACCACCACCGTTCCAAGCAAAGAGTTAAGCTATAAGGAGAGTGTCTAAGAATGTTTGATATTATTTTTTACATATTTGGGGCAATTACTCTCGCCGGCGGTTTTGTAACCGCAATGGCGAAGAATCTTGTCTATGCCGCATTTGGGCTTCTCTTCACCTTCTTCGGTGTGGCGGGTTTGTATGTGATGGCGAATGCTGACTTCCTTGCTGTGACGCAGATCATGGTCTATGTTGGTGGCATTTTGATCCTGATGATCTTCGGTATTATGCTCACCAACCGCGTATCATCTGCGAACATCTCTATTGGCGGCGGATCAAAGTGGGTTGTCGGGCTTCTTTCGCTCGGCTTAGCAGCGATCCTTTTCATGGCATTCTTCGGAAAAGACTCGGAAGTAGCAATACATGGCAAAGACGGGAAGACAAAGACCGTTAGTACATGGATGAAGTACGACAAGATGCCATGGTCAGCCACTCCATGGAATAAGGATATCAACGAACAAATTTTATCAGAGAAATTCGGCGCGCCGAGCGAAGTAAAAGCAAATGAAGGAAGTCAGGGGACTTCCACGGCTATTGGGACGCTCATGCTTACGGATTATCTCTTGCCTTTCGAGGTGATCTCTGTCGTTTTGCTTGTAGCACTTATCGGTGCGACGATGATAGCGCGGCAAGAGCCAACGCCGGAAGAAGAGCGGATGGCAGAAACAATTAGCACGACAAGAATATGAGCATCGGACTCGGACATTTTCTTTTTATCAGCATTGTGCTCTTCACGCTTGGCGTCTATGCGATGCTTTCGCGCCGCAATGCCGTCGCTGTGCTCATGGGTATTGAGTTGATATTGAATGCGGCGAACATAAACTTTATCGCATTCTCGCGCTACGGTGGTGTGAACATCGGCGGGCAGATGACATCAATTTTTGTTATCGTCATTGCTGCTGCGGAAGCCGCCGTCGCACTGGCGATCGTCTTAAACATTTTCAAGAATTTCAAATCAGTCAATCCTGCGGAAGTAGATTCATTGCGGGATTAACCAACAGATTTCTTTATGCATCAGCTACAACAATTAGCATTAGTCATTCTGGCGCTGCCGATTGTGTCGTTTTTGATTATTATTTTTAATCAGAAACGCTTACACAACAAGGCGCATTTTGTGGGCTTGCCGCTTATCGGCACAGGTCTTGCGCTTGCGCTTTATATCGCATTTACGAAGCTCTCCTCGATTCCCGAAACGCTGAATTGGAGCACGAACTGGATCAGCTTCGGAAATGTACCCGGCATTGGCGAGCTGAATCTGACAACAGGTGTGATGATCGATAACTTGACGGCGATCATGCTTGTCGTTGTGATGCTGATCTCCTTCTTAGTGCATTTGTTTAGTACTGTTTACATGCACGATGATATCAGATACAGCAGATATTTCGCGTATCTCGGTATCTTCACGTTCTCGATGCTTGGCATCGTGATCGGAAATAATCTTTTCGCACTCTATATCTTTTGGGAGCTTGTCGGATTTTCGAGCTATTCACTTATCTCGCATTGGTACGAAAAGCCAGGTCCGCAGTTGGCATCAAAGAAAGCATTCATTGTCAATAGAGTTGGTGACGTCGGTATGTGGACTGGACTTATGCTCATTTATGGCACATTCCACACATTTGATTTCGATAAGATATTTTCCGCTATTCATGCAGGGCTTCCGCAGAGTTTTAGTCTTCTTGGTATGAGTCCTGAAGCATCTCTCACAGCAGCGGGAGTATTGATATTTTGTGGTGCAGTTGGTAAGAGTGCGCAATTCCCACTTCATGTGTGGTTGCCAGATGCAATGGAAGGTCCGACACCTGTTTCTGCACTTATCCATGCGGCGACGATGGTTGCGGCTGGTGTCTATTTGACGTGCCGCATCTTCCCGATGCTCACAGGTGATGCGATGCTTGTCGTAGCAATGATCGGCGGCATTACGAGCTTCATTGCTGCAACAACAGCTCTGACACAAAATGATATTAAGCGAGTGCTTGCATATTCCACCGTATCCCAACTTGGGTACATGATCATGGCTCTCGGCGTTGGCGCGTTCAGCGCAGGATTTTTCCATCTGACGACCCATGCGATGTTCAAAGCGTGCCTTTTCTTAGGTTCAGGCTCTGTGATCCATGCGATGCACCATTCGTTGCATCATCTGCACGATCATCACACCGATCCGCAAGATATGCGTAACATGGGCGGCTTGCTCAAGAAAATGCCTATCACGGGCATGACATTTATTATTGGGACTCTTGCTATTAGTGGTATTCCACTTATGTCAGGCTTCATGTCGAAGGATGAAATTCTTGCTGGCACGACGGCATATAGCTCATTGCAAGGTGGCATTGCTTCTGTTCTTCCCTGGGTTGGTTTTGGTGTTGCGATGATGACGGCATTCTATATGTGGCGTCAGGTATTCATGACATTTTTCGGCAAGCCAAAGAAGCCTGAAATTTTCGAGCACGTCCATGAGTCACCTAAAGCGATGGTGATTCCGCTTATCGTTCTTGCGGGACTTTCATTCTGGATATGGTATGGTGCAAATCCGATCGATCCTGCTAATGGATGGTTCATGAAGAGTTGGGCGCAGACTCCGGCACAGATCGTCCCGGAAAACACTGCCCCTCATTTTGCCCATTCTGGTGCTGGTCATAGTGAAAGTGTCGAACATAACGCCGAAGGCGAACATAAAGAAGCGGTTGCAGAGCATTCCGCTACTGCCGCACCACATTATGAAATGATGGAGCATCAGGAAATCCTTGAGCACAAGACGCATGAAGTTGCGGGGATGGGAATGATCATTTCTATTCTCTGCGCGATCACGGGTATTGCCCTTGCATGGTTTATGTATTTGAAGAATACAAGCCTGCCGGATAAAATTGCGAATGCCTTCAAACCGCTCTACAACTTCAGTCTGAATAAGTGGTACTTCGATGAACTCTATGAGTTCGCCTTTGTGGGGACGTTTATGCTCATCGCAAGAAGTTGTGCGTGGTTTGATACCAATGTCGTTGATGGCATCGTTAATGGCGTTGGCAGATCAACTGTTGTTGTGGCGAAGGTCAATGGTTGGTTCGATAAGTATATCGTTGACGGACTTGTAAATCTTACAGCAGGTATTTCGCAGATCATCGGTTTGTTTTTCCGTTCATTCCAAACAGGAAAGATACAATCCTATATGGCATGGACACTTGCTATTGTCGTTGTCATTTTCGCCGCGGCAATGGCATGGGGGATGATGTAGGACCCAGAGAATTTTCATAATGCAAAAACGATACATACATCTTTTGATTGCGGCTCTCACACTTTGTGTGAGTGTATCTCTTTGCCATGCGCAAAATATTGCTTCGCCGAAAACGAGAACTCCCGTTATCGCTGGTTCTGCATACGTGCAGTTCAAAGGACCAAAAGTATTTGACCTTTCTCAGCTCACCAATTCCCGCACTGGTAACCCCGAGGTTGATGCATACTTCGATGAGATCGGTGTCACAAAGATCGAAAGATTTGACCCGAACCCAAACCTTGACATCATCAGCCGTTCGTATGGTGTTGATAGGATGTTTCATCTCACGTATAGTAACAGCGAGTTGGATGCGCGGAAGGTTGCTGACGGGCTTCTTGCATTAAAAGCGGTTCGTTCTGCATCACCACATTTTGTTTTCTCTGCGTGCTATGATCCAAATGATCCTCGTTTGGGTGATGAATATGCCATCACAAAAATGAATGTGAAAACAGCATGGAATTACTCGAAGGGTGATTCAAATACTGTTGTTGCAATTACGGATGACGGTGTGAATTATAATCACGAAGATCTTCAAGGAAAAATGTATCTGAATCTTGGCGAAATGGGCGTGGATTCCAAAGGAAATGATAAACGCTCCAACGGAATTGATGATGATAGAGACGGATACAAGGATAATTGGCATGGTTGGGATTTTATCGGAAGCGGGGACGCTGACGTTATAAGTAAATGGAAACCTGATAATGATGCTATTTCAGCAGAACCGAATCGTTCGCATGGCACGGAAGTATCAGGATGTGCCGTTGCTGCTACGGATAACGGAATCGGCGTAGCAGGCACAGGTTTTAATTGTCGGTTTCTGCCTGTGAAAATGGGTGATGATAAAAATAATCTCAGCGCAGGGTACGAAGCAATTCAATATTCAGGCAATCATGGTGCAAGGGTGATCAACTGTTCATGGGGTGGGGACCTTGAGCCACAGTATATCGCCTTCGCGCAGACACTGATTGATGTTGCCTCCGCACATGGTGCTCTTGTTGTAGCTTCATCAGGTAATGACGGATTATTGGATAACGATATAAATCCGTTCTATCCTGCAAATTTAGATGGAGTCCTTTCTGTCGGTGCTACCGAGCAGAATGATAAGCCAACATCTTTTAGTCATTTCGGTAAAAGCGTTGATTGCTTCGCACCGGGTTCCGGGGTATTTAGTATAGGCTATCCGGGAAATACAACATACGACCCAAGTTTCGGTGGTACATCTGCTTCTGCGCCTCTTGTGTCAGGCATATGTGGTTTGATGTTTTCCAAATTTCCTGAATGGACACCAAAGTTTGTGGCGCGACAAATTGTTGAGACGTGCGATAATGTCGTGAACACAGCGAACCGTGAAAAGTATTGGGGTAGAGTGAACGCAGGGAATGCACTCTCAAAACCGAGCTATGTAGGACTTGTCATTAAAGGGGATAAAGTTGATGGTGAAGCTGATGCTTCGTTACAGTATATCTATAAAAAGTACGATCTCACCGTAAATTTTAAGAACGTTGTCGCTGACGGCACAAACCTCATCGCTATTCTTCAGAGAAATGATGGTTATACTGTTGATCTCGGAGTTGCCCAACTTGGCAATATGGCAACGAGCAAAGAAACTGAGGGTTCATTCCAATTTACCCGTGACGGAAATGACGATGGCGAATTCTTACGTCTGTCGTTCGTCGTAACATCAGGCACAAAGTATAGAGACACGCTTCGCCTTGTTATCCCTATTTCAGCAAGCGATGAGTGGGTTCAGAAAGTAGTTCGTAACGAGACCGGTGATATTTCTTTTGGGGAATCGTACCCGAATCCTGCTGCGGATATGGTAACAATACCTTTCCGTCTGGCAAAGACAGAAGAGATCAGCATGACCGTTACGGACGTTCTCGGAAGAAGTGTATATCAGAGATCTACGGGTATGTATGATGCAGGCTCACATCAGTTCAGCATCGCGACTCGTGATCTTGCGAAAGGAATGTACTACTATACTGCCTCGCTTGCTTCGGGTAAGCGATTTTCTGGGCAGTTTGTGGTTGTGAAATAAGTGTAGAAATTTAATAATAGAAGAACAATGCAATTCGGATTTCCCATCTTAACGGTACTGACGTTCTTGCCGATACTCGGCATGATCCTTACCGCATTCGTGCCCAAAACTAATGTGAAGCTCATTCAAGGCATCACGGTCGCCATCACAGGCTTAATGATCGTGTTCGCTGTCGTGCTCTGGATGAATTTCGATACACATCTTGCCGGTATCAATGACCCCAAGAGCTTCCAATTCATGGAAAAGCATGAATGGATACGCATTACGGGGCTTGGCATCTTCGGCAATGTCAGTATTGACTACTTTATGGGGGTTGACGGACTTTCCGTTACGATGGTACTGCTGACGGCACTTGTCGGCTTCATCGGCGCAATCGCAAGTTTCTCGATCGAGAAACAGCATAAAGGATACTTCATGATGTATCTCTTGCTTGTGACGGGTATGATGGGTGTGTTCGTCTCGCTTGATTTCTTCTTGTTCTATGTCTTCTGGGAGTTAATGCTTTTGCCAATGTATTTCCTTATTGGTATATGGGGAGGACCGCGCAGGGAATATGCCGCGATCAAGTTCTTTATCTATACGCTCTTCGGTTCGGTGTTTATGTTGCTCGTTATCATCGGGCTCTATTTCTCGAATGGTGTAGCTGGTATTGACCCTGTCACAGGTAAGCAGACAATATTCCATACATTCAGTATCCTTGATATGATGAATCCTGCAAATCGCATCGCAGGTTCGATCTTCGCAGGTTTTGCTGATACGTGGCGGTATGTAGGGTATCTCGGGCTCTTTCTCGGCTTTGCTATTAAGATACCGATGTTCCCATTCCATACATGGCTGCCCGATGCACACGTGGAAGCCCCGACAGCGATCTCCGTTATTCTTGCAGGCGTGTTGTTGAAGATGGGTACGTATGGCATTTTGCGCATTTGCTACGGACTGTTCCCCGAAGTGGCAATGGCAACGAGCCAATATATGGTGATCTTCGGATTCGTCAATATCGTCTATGGTGCGTTCTGCGCAATGGCACAAACCGATCTGAAAAAGCTTATTGCCTATAGCTCCGTATCGCACATGGGATATGTGTTGCTCGGTATGGCTTCGATGAATTCGCAAGGGATGATGGGCGCGATCTTCCAGATGTTTAATCACGGGACGATCACGGCTATGCTCTTCCTCTCGGTTGGTGTGCTTTATGACCGTGCACACACACGCGGACTCAATGAGTTCGGCGGACTTGCCAATAAGATGCCAAAGTATTTCGCATTCGTGGTGATCTGCTATTTCGCATCGCTTGGCTTGCCGGGTATGTCAGGTTTTATCTCGGAAGCATTCGTCTTCCTCGGTTCATTCCAAACACATCAGCTATGGACGATCCTTTCTACGCTTGGTATTATCCTTACAGCCGCCTATATGCTCTGGGCATTGCAGCGTATGTTCCTCGGAGCGTTGCCTGAGCGTTGGAATAATCTCACCGACATCAACGGACGCGAAATGGTCGCGCTTGTTCCACTTGCGATCATCGTGATTTTCTTGGGTATATATCCTGCACCCATCATTAACTTGATGTCCACGAGTGTGAATGCACTTGTGACGCATGTGCAAACCGCTGCTCCGCACGTTATGCAGGCAGCATCTGTCATTAAATAAGTTGCTTTAGAAGAATAGAATGCATAGTTTTCTTCTCGATCTCGGTGCCGTCAGTAAGCAGATGATTCCATACGTCAAGTACAGTATGGAAAACTTCTTGCCAGAAACCATCCTCATGGGCGGATTCTTGCTTGCGATCATCATCGATCTTTTTGTGCGCAAAACGTCGCAGAAAAAGATCACAGGGTATTTCGCAATCGTCGTGCTTGCTGTTGTTTTCTATTTCTCGTATCAGCAATGGATACCCTATCAGAACAATCCTGATTGGAAGGGTGGGACAACGATCTTCCCATATTTGATCTCATTCGCACGACCTGCTCTTGATGGAGCAGGGAAGGTAGTGCAATCTCCGTATGGAATGTCTGTCGTTGATAACTTCGCCGTGTTTTTTAAGTTGCTTATTTCGCTATCGGGTATTTTTATCGTGTGTATGTCGCTTCTCTCCAAAGAAGTCGAAGATCGCGGACGCAGAAATGGTGAGTTCTTCTCATTGATGTTAGCTGTCACCCTTGGGATGTTCCTCATGCCGGCTTCAACGGACTTGGTGATGATGTACATTGCGCTCGAACTTGTTTCGATCACAAGTTATATCATGGCTGGTTTTATGAAAGAGAGTGCGAGAAGCACCGAGGCATCAATGAAGTATGTGCTCTACGGTGCGTTCAGTTCGGGATTGATGATCTACGGATTCTCGATCCTCTACGGACTCACCGGAACTACTAATTTGATAGCTATGAATCATGTACTTGCCCAAAGCCTTACAGATGGCACGGTCAACCATGTTGCTCTCTGGACGGCAGTGATCCTCTCTCTCGCTGGTATGGGGTATAAGATCAGCGCTGCGCCTTTTCATTTCTGGACACCCGACGTGTATGAAGGTGCGCCGATCCCGGTTACCGCACTTCTTTCGGTTGCATCAAAAGCTGCTGGTTTTGGATTGTTGATGCGCTTCTTGCTTTTCGGATTTCCGGTTGATCCGAAAACATTTGAGCCAATTCTCAATTGGCCAATTGTTATCGCCGCACTTGCCGCACTTACGATGTCGCTTGGGAATTTCGCCGCGCTTCGCCAGAAAAATATCAAGCGTATGCTTGCATACTCAACCATTGCTCATGCAGGGTATATGATGGTTGGCTTAGTCGCAGCTGGTGTTGGGACAGGAATTCTGAATATTGGTTTGGGGCGCACCGAAAGTGATATGGGTATCGTTGCCATACTTGTGTATCTGATCGCCTATATGTTTATGAATCTGGGAGCATTTTATGTCATTATGCTCATTGCGAACAAGATCAACTCCGAAGAGTTAGAAGATTACAAAGGCTTTGCAAAGAAGTCACCGCTTCTTGCCGTATCCCTCTCTCTTTTCCTTGTCTCACTCACTGGTATCCCGTTGACAGTTGGATTTATTGGTAAGTTCTATATTTTCACAGCAATTTTACAACAACCCAAATGGCTTTGGCTTGCGGTGGTAGTGGTGTTGAATTCTGTCGTTTCGCTTTACTACTATGTTCGCGTCATGCAGATGATGTTTATTAAATCCGCTGATGCAAATACCGCAACGGATTCTGTTGAACTCCCCGTTGACGGCTCACTAAGTTATTCAATGGTATCGAAGGTGTTTATCTTTGCTTTCCTTATACCGACGATCGTCTTCGGTGTGTATTTCGGTCCGCTTGTTGACTTCACAGGAAATGTCATTCGCTTTTTTTCTCCACAGTAATTATGACGCCATTCGAGATCAGTGTTGAAGATTTCAAGAAAATGATGGATGATGGTACTCCCCATCAGCTCATTGATTGTCGTCGCCCTGATGAATTTGCAATTGCAAATATCGGTGGTACTCTTATTGAGATGAATGAGATTCCCGAGCACTTGCAGGAGTTATCTGCTGACGAACCTCTCGTTATTATTTGTAGAACAGGAAGCCGCAGCGCAATGGTGACGCAATTCCTCCGTCAGAATGGCTACCCGAATGCACAAAACCTTCAAGGCGGGATCTACGCATGGAGCGATAAGATCGATCCGAGTGTACAAAAGTATTAATTACCAAGCGTTTTATAAAACAACCTCACAGCATTCGTGAACGAGACAAGATCAAGTTTCGATAATTGATGAGGAGAGTTCGGGTGCGTGGCGCAATACGTCTTACTTTTTTCCAATTCAAGATAGAGCCGCGATACCTCTTCAGGCGGCACCAATGCATCACGATCCCCAACACTCAGTAAGAGCGGGCAGTGAAATTCTCGCAGTTTTACAGGAGTAAGTTGCTCTGAGCGGAAATGCTCTATGATACTCTTCATCAATAGAGACGTTCTATCCAAGCCATTCGCTCCGTGCATTCCGGAGAGAATCTCATATCCTTTTGATGATCGTGCTTTGATCGCTGCAGGGTTTATGCCTGCCAGTGAATCTGCGGTAGCATCCTCCGTCCAATAAAATTTCATCGCATGACTGACGATACTATGCACAGTGCTTGGCGCTATGAGTGCTAGTTCGATAGCAACATATCCCCCTAAACTATAGCCGATAATATCAACTGAATAGACTTTCAGATACTCCAAGAGATCGCGGACAAAGCGAGCGAGGTCTTGCGTAGTCAGAGAGTCAAACGTTGTCGTGCTCTCTCCGTGCGAAGGGAAATCAAGTAGGATCTGCTTGCGATCTTCGTAGAATGAAGAGAGTTTGTCAAATTCTCTTTGAGTACTGAGTGCACTATGAAGAAAGAGAATTGGACGTTCGATCAGAGAGGTATCCCAATTGCGGAGTTGATAAAAGACTGATGAGTCTGTTGATTGTAATGTCATAGAATAAAAAAGGCGTCCGTAGGGACGCCTTATCATAATATATAAGAATTCTTACAAATTACCTCTGAGATCCTGCTCACGTTCAATAGCTTCAAAAAGGGCTTTGAAGTTTCCTTTTCCGAACGAGCGTCCGCCACGACGTTGAATGATCTCGAAGAATAGTGTTGGGCGATCTTCGAGTGGCTTCGTGAATATCTGGAGCATATAACCGTCGTCATCGCTATCAACAAGAATGCCAAGCTTCTCAAGCTCAGCGACAGGTTCGTTGATCTTGCCTACGCGCTCTTCAAGGTCTTTGTAGTAGCTCGAAGGGACACGTAAGAACTCGATGCCTTGCTCTGTAAGCTTTGTGACGGTCTCAATGATATTGCCTGTAGAAAGTGCGATATGCTGTACACCGGGACCATTATACCATTCGATATATTCTTCGATCTGCGATTTTCTTTTTCCTGTTGCGGGTTCGTTGATAGGGAATTTGATCTTCTCCGAACCGCTTGCCACCACCTTTGACATCAATGCAGAATACTCGGTTGAAATATCTTTATCATCGAAAGAGACAAACAGGTGAAAGCCCATGATATCTTCGTACCACTTCACCCAATTATCC